>JAUZPX010000070.1 GCA_030705695.1 Bacillota bacterium | reverse complement strand
CTGCTTTGTTCCCATCTGTCGGCAATTTCGCCCATAATGGCTTTACCTAAAACCAGGTGTAATTCAGCAGGTGAAAGTTCCTCCAATTCTTTACAAAACGCATTTTTTGCGGTTTGAACCAAATTCTCCATTAAATCATTCTTTGCCATTTTTTTATTTTCCTCCAGTCGACCATATGTTTTCGCTAAATCTTTAAGTTTATTTGAAAGCTCCTTTGTAAGAGCGTTCTCACACATTCTCCAGACCCAATTGCCACCCAATGTTGACGGTGTATTGAATCGTGCTGAATTATCAAGAGCCAGAATATCCTGCATTTGAATAATTGCATAATCACATACGCTTTCATATGCAGTACGAATAATGCCCCAATTGTAGCCTTCATCTTTAGTGAGATGACAATATTTTACGGCATGTTCAACAGCTTTTGGTCTTGCGGTTTCAAACCAACCCATAATAGTTTCGTTATCGTGAGTTCCGGAATAAACGATTGAATTATTATTATAATTATACGGAAGGTGTGAGTTATCAGATCCGCCGCCAAATGCAAATTCAAGGATTTTCATACCGGGATAACCCGAATCCTTTAACAATTTAATGACACCCGGAGTCAATAAACCTAAGTCCTCTGCAATAATCGGAATATCTCCTAGCTTTTTCTTCATAAGTTCAAAGAATTTAATGCCAGGACCCTCAAGCCAGTCACCTATTACAGCGTCCTCAGCAGGATAGGGGATTGCATAGTATGAGTCAAAAGCACGGAAGTGGTCAATTCTTGTTATATCAAACAGCTTGTCCGCTGCCTTTATTCTTTTAAACCACCACTCGTAATTTGTTGATTTTAAATATTTCCAGTCATAAAGCGGATTGCCCCAAAGCTGACCTTTTACAGCAAAGTAATCTGGTGGGCATCCTGCCACTCGAACAGGCTTGCGGTCTTTGTCGAGCCAGAAGACTTCGGGGTTTGCCCATGTATCAACGCTGTCCATAGCTACATAAATGGGCATGTCGCCAATAATTAATATACCAAGTGAATTTACATAAGAACGAAAATTTTCCCACTGTGTAAAGAACAGAAACTGAACAAATTCCCAGAAATGAATCTCGTCTTTTAGCATTTCACGGTATTTTTTAATACCCTCAGGCTTGCGAAGTCGAATAGCAGAATCGTTCCAATCCGACCAAGAGCGCATGCCGAAATGTTTTTTTACAGACATATATAAGGAGTAATCAGGAAGCCAGCTGTCATTTTCTTTTATAAAATTTTCAAATGGCTTCTGATCTTTTTCTTTAAAGCGTTCATATGCAATATGTAAAACATTAAAACGATTATTAAATATCTTTTCGTAATCTACTTCTTCGGGATTGTCGCCCCAGTCGAGATCTTTGATTTCAATACGGAACAAAAGTCCCTCATCACAAAGAAAATCCAAATCAATAAAATACGGGTTACCCGCATATGTTGAAAAGGATTGATAAGGCGAGTCTCCAAAACTTGTGGGACCGACCGGGAGGATCTGCCAATATTTTTGCCCAGAAGCCTTTAGAAAATCGGCAAATCTATATGCAGTTTTTCCGATTGTACCAATTCCATACGGTGACGGAAGCGATGTAATCGGCATTAAAATTCCTGCAGATCTCATAACACAGAACTCCATTCTTTTTATACCGTTGTTTCAGGGAAATCCTAAATTAAAGCAGAAAAAATGACAAAACACCTATTTTTCCACTATATCGAGTATATTACCATATTCAAACTTTTAATTCAAGCCCCAATGCTTAAAATACAAATTTATATAGTCGATTAACTTGAAAAGTGCACTTGAATTTGCGAGGCAATTTTGTGATGTGCAAGGCGAAAGAGGATGGAATCCTGTCGGATTCCGACGAAGACAACACAGCACAGCGAAAAATTGTCCGCAAAGGCTGTACTGTTTTCAAGGTAATTGACTGTATTTATAAACAACGACAAATACCGCTAAAAATTAGCTTTGATATGTCTAAGTGCAAGATAAAAAACAGCCGCCGTAGTGAGTCTTCGGATATCGTCTCGGTTATTTTCATCATTGTCCCCAAAATGCAGTTCGTGCGTAACAGTTTTGTCTTGTGTGCTTATTCCGATATATACAAGACCTATCGGTTTTTCTGCTGTTCCGCCGTCAGGTCCAGCAATCCCTGTTGTCGATACTCCGATATCGGCATTTGAGATTTCACGTACGCCGTCAGCCATTTCCTCTGCCGTTTGATGAGATACGGCACCAAAGTTTTCAAGAGTTTTATGGCTTACTCCTAGAACTTTTTCCTTCATTTCATTTGCATAACAGCAAATGCCCAAATCAAAGACAGTTGCCGCTCCAGGAACATCGGTAATCCATTTTGATACCATACCGCCTGTACAGCTTTCTGCGGTGGCTATTTTCATGTTTTTATCTTTTAATAAACCTAGTAATGTATCATTAAGTTTTTCAATATCGCAGTTTTCATCTTTAAGTAGTTGCAAAAATGCTTCGGAAGTCATTGAAAACATCTCCTTTTGTATTAATTATATCATGCTCAATTATATTTTCCAATGAACTCATAATTATTTACTTGCCAATTGAAATTGTATTGTATTTTTGATATACTGATTTTCAGCTTATAAAATATTATAATTGAGGTCGTATATGGCTTGGTTTTATATTGAAAAATTATCGGGTGATGTCCATACAATAATCGGAGATGACGCTCGGCATATTGAAAAATCTCTTAGAATGACGCAGGGAGAAACATTGACGCTCTGCGATTGTGACGGTATGGAGCATCATTGTGAAATTATCGAAATTCAAAAGGGTAGTGTAACTGTCCGTATACTTGAGAGCAAGACATGCGATAACGAACCCAAAATTAAGCTGACATTGTTTCAAGCTCTACCAAAAGGCGATAAAATGGACTTGATTATTCAAAAAGCAGTAGAGCTTGGTGTGACGGAAATTGTTCCGATAATTTCAGCACGCTGTGTATCAAGGCCCGACAGCAAAACGCTTTTAAAGAAAACGGAGCGTTGGCAGAAGATTGCCTTGGCTGCTGCAATGCAAAGCCGTCGTGGTATTGTTCCGAAAGTTTGTAGCGTAATGTCGTTTGAAAAAGCGATAGAAGCGGCAGATAAGTCTGATTTAAAGATTGTTTTTTATGAATGCGGCGGCGAAAATTTAGAAACAATAATAAAATCCGAACATAAAAACATCTCTATTTTCATTGGTTCCGAAGGCGGATTTGAAGAGGGCGAGATTGAAAAAATCAAGAAAGCAGGCGGCAGTGTTGCAACACTTGGCAGGCGGATTCTGCGTGCGGAAACAGCACCGCTTGCGGCAATATCGATTATAATGTATGAAACAGGGAATTTTAATTTATAATTTACTTATATTTATAAAGAATTAACTAAGAAAAATATAGCCGTGAGAAGAGGATAAGCATGATAGGAATTATCGGAGCACTTGATATTGAAGTAGCAGAACTCTGCGAACTTATGAAAAATAAAAAAGAAAAAGAGATTTCCAACATTTTGTTTACAGAAGGCGAAATTGAGGGAGTAAAATGCGTTGCTGCGGTTTGCGGTGTCGGGAAAGTCAATGCTGCCATTTGCGCCACAGCTATGATTATTAACTACAATCCCGACTGTATAATAAATTCCGGTGTAGCAGGCGGATTAAAGCATGGAATAGGCATAGGGGATATTGTGGTTGCTGATAATGTTGTGCAGCATGATGCGGATTCCACAGCAGCAGGAATACCGTTAGGCGGCGTGCAAATTAACGATGAAACGGTTATTAATATTCCGTGCGACAGTACAATTGCAAATCGTCTTTTTCAAAGCTGCCAAAGTTTAGCCGATATATCAGTTTTTTTGGGAACTATTGTTACTGGTGATCAGTTTATTGAGGGAAAAGAAAAACGTAAAGAGCTTCACGATAACTTTAATGCTTTGGCATGTGAAATGGAAGGCGGCGCAATAGGTCACGTTTGCTATAAGCACAAGATTCCGTTTGGAGTTTTACGTGCAATTTCAGACGATATGGAGAATGATGAGTTCGTAGATTTTGCTGAATTTGCTCCAAAAGCTGCGGCGAATTCGATTGCGGCAATCAGAGCGTTTTTACACGAAATTTAATAAGCTTTTTCAACAGATTTAACTAATTCAATCGTTTTTTTGTAATCAAGGTTTTTTATAATAAAGCTTGTCCTTTTTGCGCTGTAAACGTAGAATTGTACGTTGCAAGTATGGGCAATCTTTTGAAAAATATTTTGTTTTACAGAGCAAAACTGAATTTTTTGAATAGGGATAATTGTTTTCGTCAAGTTTAATTTGTGAAAATAGCAGATTTTTACGGCATTGTCGCTAAGTGACAATGCCGATTGTTTTGCCGCTTCAAGACGAAAAATCACCCATATGATAATAATCGGAAACGCAAGAATAAACACAAGTCTTACAACAGGTGAAAAAAAGCCAAAAAAGATTAAGAGTACTAAAAGAGTCGCCGCTCCAATCAAAAAATATAAAGGTAACGATAAATATGACATCCAAGCACGTTTTGGCAATTTAATTTTATTTTGGAAATAATCAGGTTGAAGTTTGAATTTCCGAAGGGTATCGTTGATAACTGTATCGCTCTCGGCGGCAATTAAAAGGCTTTTGTCGCCTTTGATAATTCCCGTTCCAATGGTGTTAATATATACGCTGCTAATATGAAGCAACCGCATAAGAATGCTTTGACGAATTTCAATTGCGTTAATACGCATTGTTTTTGTTATAAAGGTATTTTTATTTAAAATACCACGATTAATTACGACAAAATTTTCATTTTTCTCGCCTGAAAAGGCTTCAAACAAACCATAACGAAATAAAATTACAGTAAACGAAACAGCATATCCTACAATTATGAACCCTGCAATAAACGCCATAAGCGGTGGAATCCCCACCATAGCGATATAGGTACTGATATCAAAAGTATGGTACAGCTGTTCCTCGTACTTTTTTCCGAGGATATTGCCGACTTTTTGAATTATTGGCGCTAAAATAATCAAACCCGAAAGTGAGTTTGACCAAGTTGTCGCCATCAGAAGAATTCTTTTAAAGCTACCCTTATAAATTACTGTTAAAGGAATATTTGAAAATCCTGTTTTTTCTTTTTGTGATACCCATAAATTTATTGCACTTTTGCGCAAAATTGAAGTGGCTGAGTTCACTTGCAAATGTTTTGCACCAAAAATTCGAGGAAAAATATTGTTTGAAATAACGATTGAATGTATGAATTCGTACGGAATGAATGTTTTGCGGCGAAAAAAGACACCTTGTTTATAATGAAAACGTACCTCACCGCTTAAATATGAAACACTTCTGTATTTCATTACGCAAATAAAAATTATGGTTAAGACAAATAAGATATTTATGCTATAAGTAAATATGTGTTCGGCTATACCTGTCGGGTTAAATAATAGTGTCTGCAATACGGGAATCAACAGCCAAAAAAGAAAAGAATATATATACGTATAAATAGTATAAGCATGCACATGCTTTTGATGTTTTTTCATGATAAGCCGCTCCCGTTTTTTGAAAGTAACGTAATTTTTACTTCTTTTGCCTGCTCATTGCTGATATTGCTCAGAAGTACTATTGACCCTGCTGTATGCAGCATAAGTGTAAGCATTCCCAGCTTTTTTTGCACGGGAGATTGCAGCGATTCTATATACTGTATTCTTGAAGCGTTAATTACAATTCGATTTTGCAAGAATACCCCCTTTTTTATAAGCAGGGAATTAGAAGAAAGCTCGAACGAATACATCCGAAAATAAAAATTAACATATATTAAGATATAAATAAAACAGCAAGCTACAGAAGTAATGCCGAAAATCGTTGCTATTATACTGCTAAAAACATAAAGACCGCCAGTGATAAACGCGCAGAGGGACATTACTCCCAATGCACGAAGGCGTAAAAGTTTCTTTGAATTTATTGAAATGTTTTGTTTTTGCATGTCTTCACCGCAATATGATTAAACTGATTTTGTATTAATTTCTGCCCGGATTCCCAAAATATTCATTCAAAACAGTTGACAAACGCATAAAGATTTGATTTAATATACTCAAATGCAGTGATAGGGAAAAGTAATTTGTTTTTCGTTGCACAGAGAGCTGTCGTTTGGTGTGAGACAGTCATGAAAACAAAATGAAAATCACCCTTGAGCAGTCCGCTGAAAATTCAGTAAGCTGGAACGGTTGCCCACCGTTATAGGGGGAATCATTCGGTAATTATGCCCGATGGTCGTGAGGCTTCCTATGGAAGTGAATAAGAGTGGTACCACGAACGGTTTAACCTTCGTCTCTTAACAGGGGCGGAGGCTTTTTGTTTTATTTATTGTAAAAGGAGAGATTATCATGATGTATACACAAAAAATTGATATTCTAGATTCTACCTTGCGTGACGGAGCTCAGGGCGAAGGAATTTCCTTTTCTGTGGAAGACAAACTCAGTGTTGTTTCAGCGCTTGACGAGCTTGGTGTGGGCTTTATTGAGGCAGGTAATCCCGCTTCAAATCCAAAGGAGCTTGAGTTTTTTCAGAAAGCTTCAAAGCTGACTCTTCATAACAGCAAGCTTGTTGCTTTTGGCAGCACACGGCGCAAGGGTTGTCGTCCAGAGGACGACAAAAACCTGTCTGCTTTACTTGCTGCAAATACTGAAGTTATTTCAATTTTTGGAAAAAGTTCGCTTTTGCACGTTTACGAGATTTTAAACACAACGGCGGAAGAGAATCTTCAAATGATTCAGGATTCAATCCGTTATTTAAGGGCTCAGGGAAAACGTGTGCTTTTTGATGCAGAGCATTTTTTCGACGGTTATCAATATGATAGCGAGTATGCTGTATCAACACTTGAAGCTGCATCGGATGCAGGAGCTGAATGTCTCGTTTTATGCGACACAAACGGCGGTGCATTCCCCGAAGATGTTTTTCAGATCACAAAGAAAATGAATGCGCTTTTCCCGAACCGTATCGGAATCCACACACATAATGATAAAGGCATGGCAGTTGCCAATTCAATTATGGCTGTTTGTGCAGGAGCTGTGCATGTTCAGGGAACTTATTTGGGTTTTGGCGAGCGGTGCGGTAACGCAAACCTTTCAACGATTATCCCGAATCTTCAGATTAAAGGAATAAAATGTATATCTCAGGATGATTTGGAGCTCATTACGCCGATTGCAAAAAGAATTGCTGAAATCGCCAATATCTCCGTAAAAAAGGAAGATCCTTATGTAGGCGAAAGTGCTTTTGCTCACAAGGCAGGTATGCACTCTGACGGGGTGTTGAAGCTTTCAAGCTCATTTGAGCATATTGCTCCTGAAGCTGTGGGAAATCAGCGCAGAATTTTGCTTTCTGAAATCACGGGCAGGGGGGCAGTTCTGCAAAAAATTCAGCAGCTCGACCCAAATCTTACAAAAGACAGTGATGAAACTAAAAAAGTAATTGAAGAGCTTAAAAGAATGGAGCAGCACGGCTATCAATTTGAAGGTGCCGATGCTAGCTTTGAAATGCTGATTCGCAGAACTATCGGAGCAGATAAAGAATTTTTCGAGCTTGTCAAATACAAAATTGTTAGCGAAACGCCTGATGATGATGGGCTCAGCGCAACCGCTACTGTAAAAGTTCGTGTGGGCGATAATACGGAAGTAGTGGCAGCCGAGGGGAACGGTCCTATTAATGCGCTTGATAAAGCCTTGCGTTTGGCTTTGGAGATGTTTTATCCTGAGTTAAAGAAAGTGCATTTGATCGATTATAAGGTTAGAGTTATCGACTCAAAAAGCGCAACGGCAGCAGTGGTTCGCGTATTGATTACATCAACAGACGGCGATCATGTTTGGTCAACAGTCGGTGTTTCAAGCGACGTTGTGGAAGCCAGCCGAGTAGCGTTAATAGAATCCATTGCGTATAAATTAATAAAATAATTATACAAACAGTTAAAATATTTTACAAATAATGCGACTGTTAAAACATTGTTATTTCAAAGATAATATGTTATAATCTTCTTCTCGATTGATATTTTCTTATCAATAAGTTCATGAAGTTTATATAGAAAGCGAAGTGCATGTATGTATTCAAGCAACAATTACAGCGAATTGCTTCCTGAAGTGCTGGAACTCAGTAAGCTTTGTGTGGAAAATAATGTTATTGAGCCGACGCTTTACTCAAAATATGATGTCAAAAGAGGACTGCGTGATATAAACGGAAAGGGCGTTCTGACAGGTCTCACAGAGATTTCTGAAGTGTGCTCATACGAAACTATAAACGGAGAATCTGTTCCGTGTGACGGTAAGCTTTTTTACAGGGGTTACGATGTAGAAACGCTTGTTGACGGGTTTATTAAAGATAACCGTCTAGGTTTTGAAGAAACTACATATTTATTGCTTTTCGGCGAACTCCCGAAGGACGATGAATTAAAGAATTTCGGAAAGCTTTTAAGCTACTATCGCAATCTGCCAAATAGCTTTGTGCGTGATATTATTATGAAAGCACCGAGCCGTGATATGATGAATGCCGTTGCAAGAAGTGTTCTTACACTGTATTCTTATGATGCGCTTGCAGAGGATACGTCAATTCCGAATGTACTGCGCCAGTGTTTACAGTTGATTGCAATTTTCCCTGTATTGTGCGTATACGGTTATCAAGCATATAATTATTATCACGATAATCGCAGCCTTATTATTCATACACCGAAGCTTGAACTTTCAACAGCGGAAAACATTTTATATATGCTTCGTCCCGACAGCAAGTTTTCTCCGATGGAAGCAAAACTTCTTGATATGTCGCTCGTATTGCATGCTGAACATGGCGGCGGAAACAACTCTACTTTTACAACGCACGTTGTCACAAGTTCGGGTACAGATACATATTCTGCAATTGCCGCAGCTTTGGGCTCGCTGAAAGGTCCGAAACACGGCGGTGCAAATATTAAAGTTGTACAGATGTTTGAGAATATCAAGCAAAATGTCAAGGATTACAGTGATGAGGCAGAGGTTGAAGAATACGTTAAAAAGATTCTTCATAAAGAAGCCTTTGATAAAACCGGTCTTGTGTATGGTATGGGTCATGCTATTTATTCTTTGTCTGACCCACGTGCCAGAGTATTCAAAGGGTTTGTAGAAAGCCTGTCGAAAGAAAAAGGCCGTGAAGAAGAGTTCTTGCTATACTCGATGGTTGAACGTGTCGCTGCAAGACTTATTGCTCAGGAGCGCAAGATTTACAAAGGTGTTAGCGCCAATGTCGACTTCTACAGCGGTTTTGTTTACAGTATGCTTGATCTTCCGAAAGAGCTTTTTACACCGTTGTTTGCGATCGCCAGGATTGCCGGTTGGAGTGCTCATCGTATTGAAGAGCTTGTAAATCCGAGCAAGATTATTCGCCCAGCTTACATGAATGTACAGGATAGACGCCCATATGTTGCTATGGATGAAAGATAATTTTTTAAAAAGCGAGTTGCATTTTAAATGCAGCTCGCTAAAATTTTTTAATTTTACATATTTTTAAAAAAATTCCAACAAAGCCCCCTGTTGCATATGCAACAGGGGGGCTTGAATATTCGCTTATTTTTCTTTGCTTAATTGCAGGGCAGCTTTAATAAATTCCCTAAAAATCGGGTGAGCACGGTTTGGACGGCTCTTAAATTCAGGATGATATTGAACTCCAATAAAGAAACGGTGTGATGGAATCTCAACGGCTTCAACTAAAAGTCCGTTAGGAGAAGTTCCTGTAATCATCATTCCGTTAGATTCAAATGCATCACGGAATATATTGTTGAATTCATAGCGGTGACGATGACGTTCGG
>JAUZPX010000007.1 GCA_030705695.1 Bacillota bacterium | reverse complement strand
GTATTAAGCAAGAACTCCTAACATTTTAAGTAGCTTTACACAGTCGATATAACCGTTTTTGTATAGCTCTTGCTGTATTATTGCGTTTTGAGTAACCTCTTCATCAAGATATTCCCTAAAATTCGCACAGTTTTCAGCACTTATAGTTATATCTTTATTTCTCATTATTATCGGGTCGATATCTTTTAATAATTCACCGCTTTTTTCGTAAGATATTGCGTACTCGCTGTTTACGTTTTTTAAGTTATTCATGATATTATCTATTCTGTAGTTTAAAAATTCAGTAAAATATTGGTTCATTTTTATTATTTCTCCTTTCATATTTGCACAAAACGCTTGTCAGGAGAATGTACACATGATAAAATATTTATGTACTTCTGCCTTAGGGCGGATGTGCGTGGGGAAGTGGTGTTGTTCTTGCTAGAGTGCACCGCTTCCTGTTTATTTTTTATTGAGGTCTGATTTCAACCGTTTAATCCCACGCCGGGCAGCTTCCATTATGGAAACAGATTCTTGCTTGCAATAATCGTTTAAAATTTCTTTAGCTTCATTATCAAGCTTTACAGTAATTTTATGATCTTTGGGATTATCGGTTTTGGGACCTCTTTTCTTCCCATTTGTCAAATTGATACCTCCTTTAATAGGAACGCCCTAATTATATAATAGGAACTCCCTATTTGTCAATAGATATATGGAAAAATATTGATTGCACAAAACGCTTGTCAGGAGAATGTACACATGATAAAATATTTATGTACTTCTGCCTTAGGGCGGATGTGCGATGGGGAAGTGGTGTGTTTCTTTTCGGGAATCTGCACCGCTTCCGTTTATTTTTTGAGGTCGTCATGAACCTTATGAATACCTCTCCTTACAATTTCAGCTTTTGATACCTTTATTTCTTCAATACATTCATCAAGCTTTTTTGCGGTATCATTATCAAGCCTTATTTTAAGAGAGATATCTTTTGGGTTATCAGTTGGACGCCCCATCTTTTTATTCCCCAAATTAATCACCTCACTTTATGGGGTCGCTAATATTATAACTTACCGACGCCGTTAAGTCAAGAGGAAAATGAAAAATTTATCTTACAAAAATTAAGCCCCGAAAGTCTTTATACAAAGTCTTTCAGGGCGTTAAGTTCGTTAGAATCTATTTCTTACGATTCACAGTCGAAATCGTGGCAATCTGTCATCGAGCCAACAATTGGTTCAGGGTCGATTCCCTGACGTTTATAATAATCGGCAACTGCTGTTTTAATTGCCTGTTCCGCCAAAACTGAGCAGTGAACTTTTACAGGTGGTAAGCCGTCAAGAGCCTCCATAACCGCTTTGTTGGTGAGCTTTAAAGCGTCATCAATCGATTTGCCTTTTATAAGCTCTGTTGCCATCGAGCTTGTTGCAATAGCTGCACCGCAGCCGAAAGTTTTAAATTTTACATCGGAAATTACTCCGTTGTTAACTTTAATGTACATTTTCATGATGTCGCCGCATTTTGAGTTGCCAACTTCACCAACGCCGTCAGCGTCTGCAATTTCGCCAACATTTCTTGGATTTGCAAAATGATCCATTACTTTTTCACTGTATGCCATAGTATTTACCTAAACCCTTTCCGACTTATCTTTTTTGCATCATAAGCCTAAAAAACACATATTTATTTTAATACGTCATTTATTTTCTTTCATAATTTTTTCCCATAGAGGGGACATCGAACGCAGTCGCTCAATTATCGGAGGAACTGTCTTGAGGATATAGTCAATATCTTCTTCGGTGTTTTCGTCGCTGAAAGAAAGACGAAGTGAGCCGTGAGCGATTTCATGTGGCAGCCCAATTGCAAGAAGAACATGGCTCGGGTCAAGTGAGCCTGATGTACACGCCGAGCCTGAGGAAGCGCAAATGCCTTTTAAATCGAGGCTCAAGAGAAGAGCTTCACCTTCAATGCCCTCAAAACACATATTTACATTGCCTGGCAGGCGTTTGTCTCTGTCGCCGTTTAAGCGTGAACGTTCTATTGTTAATAATCCGTCAATAAGACGGTTTCTCATACTTGTCAGTTTCTCATGACGCTCGTACATTGTTGCAATAGCATTTGTCAGTGCCGCTGCCAAACCGACAATACCTGCAACATTTTCTGTTCCCGCACGTTTGCCAAGTTCTTGAGCTCCGCCGTGAATAAGCGTTTGCAGGCGTACGCCTTTTCTAATATATAAAGCACCGCAACCCTTAGGGCCGTGAAATTTGTGTGCTGTTAGTGAAAGCAAATCTATATTTTCGTCCTGAACGTTAATCGGTACGTTCCCGATAGCTTGTACAGCATCAGTGTGGAAAAGTACGCCGTGTTCACGGCAGATTTTAGCAAGCTCGGCAATCGGTTGAATCGTTCCGATTTCGTTGTTTGCATACATAATTGTAACCAAGCCTGTATCTTCACGAAGCGCATTTTTTAGGTCTTCATGGCGTACGATGCCGTCACTGTGAACGTCAAGATATGTTGCTTCAAAGCCTTCTTTTACGAGAGCTTCAACTGTGTGAAGCACAGCATGATGTTCAAAAGCCGTAGTGATAATGTGCTTTTTGCCCTTTGATTTTAGCTGATGCATAACGCCTTTGATTGCCCAGTTATCAGACTCGCTGCCACCGGAAGTAAAATAAATTTCACCAGGAGTGGCACCGATGGCGTTTGCAACTGCTTCTCTTGAAAGATCAACAGCTTTACGTGCTTCTGCACCGATAGAGTAAATGCTTGATGGGTTTCCGTATTGTGTTGTCAGATAAGGCATCATAACATCAAGCACCTTCGGTGCCAAAGACGTTGTTGCCGCATTATCCGCATATATTTTTTTCATTGTAATCACCTTATTTAAAAATTGCACTAATTTTATTTAGTTATGAGGATTATGAAAATTTTGCCGCCGCATTAACAGCAAGACTGTCGCAGCGTTCATTTTCTGGGTGACCTGCATGGCCTTTCACCCAAAATACATCGATTTTGTGCTTATCATAAAGATCAAGCAACTCCTGCCAGAGATCCGGGTTTAAAGCAGGCTCTTTTTTGTTTCTCATCCAGCCGCTTTGTTGCCACTTTTTCGCCCATCCCAATTTCAGACCATTGCATACGTATTGCGAATCACTGTACAGCGATACCTCGCACGGCTCTTTCAGAAGTTTTAATGCTTCAATTGCAGCCGTAAGTTCCATGCGATTGTTCGTTGTCTGCTTTTCACCGCCGGAAATTTCTTTTTCATGCCCTCCATATTTTAAAACCGCACCCCAGCCGCCGGGGCCGGGATTTCCCTGGCAAGCGCCGTCTGTAAATATATCGACATGTTTCAAAAAGAAATCACCTACACTAATCCATGTATTTTAGCATATTATACCCCTTTTTTTCGAATTTTACAATATTTAGTAACTACTTTTATTTTTCTCAAAAAAGATAAAATTATAAGCATAAAATGGATTAATTTATTAAAAAAGGAAAATAATATATATATTGGAAATCTTACCTGCTCAAATGTCTGATTTCCCTTGACAGTCATTATCAATCAAGGTACAATATTATAAATGTGTTTTACTTTTGAAACCGTTTTTATTAAGAATATTTCTGCCTATTTGGCAGCTAAAATATGATTGACCTTATACATACTGCACCGTTTGCGGTCTTGGTCAGGAAAAGTGAATAAAAGCGTTACAACTGTAAAAAAGATGAACTGCACTGCCAGTTTGTGCTTTTTGCATTGTTAAAACTTTGTTTGCTGATTTAAAAGTAATAATTCATACAAATTAATTGGAGGTCTGCATTCGTGGTTTCAGACGAAAACAGCAAAAAAAACAAGGGGGACGGTAAAAATCAAAAAGCCGCTCCTCAGAAAACCCATACCCCAAATAAACCGGAATTTCATAAAAAAAACAATGGCAAAAGGAAAAACAATGTTAAAATCGATAAGAAAAAGATCGCTAAACCGTCAATAAAAGTTATGTTTCTCGGCGGGCTCAACGAAATCGGCAAAAACATTACTTTATTTGAATGCAATAACGATATTTTTATTCTAGATTGCGGGATGGCTTTCCCCGACGGAGATATGCTTGGCGTAGATCTTGTTATTCCCGATTTTACGTATATTGAGAAAAATGCAGATAGAATCAAGGGCATAGTGCTTACCCATGGCCATGAAGATCACATTGGTTCGCTTCCGTATTTACTTAAAGATCAAAATTTTCCGATTTACGGAACAGCCTTAACATTAGGTCTTGTCGGCAATCGTTTAAAAGAGCACAATCTGCTTTATAAAACAAAAATGAACGAAGTAAAACCTGGCGATGTAATCAAGCTCGGCTGTATGAGCGTTGAATTTATCCATGTAAATCATTCAATCCCTGATGCCGTTGCGGTTGCAATTTCTTCTCCTGCTGGTACGTTGGTGCATACAGGTGACTTTAAAATTGACTGCACACCGACAGCAGGCGGAATGATAGATCTTGCTCGTTTTGCAAGCCTCGGAAATGAAGGGGTTTTAGCGCTTTTTGCAGATTCAACAAATGCCGACCGTGCAGGATATACAATGACGGAGCAAAAGGTTAATGAATCTTTCGAAGTTCTGTTTAAACGTGCTGAAAAAAGCCGAATAATCATTGCAACTTTTGCGTCTAATATTAACCGAATTCAGCAGATAATCAACTGTGCCCATAAATTCGACCGCAAGGTAGCCTTTTCTGGACGCAGCATGATAAACTATATTACAGTTGCAGTTGAACTTGGATATCTTGATATTCCCAACAATGTTGTTATTGATATAAACTTGCTGAACAAATATTCTTCTGAGAAAGTTGTGCTTATTACAACAGGAAGCCAAGGCGAGCCTATGTCGGCATTGTCACGTATGGCTTATTCAGACCACCGCAAGGTTGAGGTCGGAGTCGGCGACTTTATTATTATTTCGGCAAACCCTATTCCAGGTAATGAAAAAACAGTGGGTGCTGTTGTCGATGAGCTTTTAAAGCTTGGTTGTGAAGTCGTTTACGAGTCTATGTATGAAGTGCATGTATCGGGACATGCATGTCAGGAAGAATTAAAGCTGATACAAGGTCTTATTAAGCCGAAGTATTTTATTCCTGTACACGGTGAACAAAAACATTTGGCAAAGCATGCCGCCCTTGCAAAAGCAATGGGTATGGAATCGTCGAATGTGTTTATAGGTGATGTCGGAAGCGTTATTGAGATAAACGAAGACTATATGAAAGAACTTGCAAAAGTGCAGGCTGGAAAAATATTTGTAGACGGACTTGGTGTCGGCGATGTCGGAAGTATTGTTTTGCGCGATAGAAAACACCTTGGGCAGGACGGCTTGATAATCGTTGTTGCGGGAATTGATGAATACGACGGTCATGTAATAAAAGGGCCCGATATTGTTTCTCGTGGCTTTGTATATGTTCGTGAGTCTGAATTACTCCTTGATGAAATCAAGAAATGTGCTTTAAATGCGCTTGAAGACTGTTATGAAGACAATATTACCGAATGGGGAGTAATTAAAAACCGCATAAAAGATGAGGTTTCAAAGCTCATCTATGACAGAACACGTCGTAATCCAATGATTTTACCTATTTTAATGGAAGTGTAAAGGAGGTATCGCAATGAAAGTTGTTTTATTGCAGGATGTAAAAGGCAGCGGAAAAAAAGGCGAGCTTATTACAGTATCCGACGGATACGCCAGGAACTTTTTGTTTCCGAGAAAGCTTGCAAAAGAAGCAAATGCTCAAGCGATGAATGAGCTAAAGAATGCTCAGGACGCAAAGAATTTTAAGCTTGAAACAGAAAAAGCCGAAGCCAATGCAGCTAAAAAAAGTTTGGATGGTAAGTCGGTTCAAATCCATGCAAAAGCAGGTCAAAACGGAAAGCTTTTCGGCTCAGTAACGGCTAAGGAAATCGGCGAGGAAATTTCAAAGCAATTTAAAATTTCTGTCGATAAGCGCAAAATTGTACTTGAAGGCGATATTAAAGCCTTTGGTACATATAATTGTGAGATAAAACTTTATGCAGGTATTTCCGCAGCAGTTAATGTTGTTGTATCGGAATAAATATTTCTATTACTTAATGTGGTCCACTGGAAGATATTAACGGAAGATGATTTTTAAGTGGGGTGACTTTTATGGCAGATAATAATTTTACAGGTTATGACGGCTTAAAGCTGCCATATAGTCCCGAAGCGGAGCAGTCAGTGCTTGGTGCTGTGCTTATTGACTCTTCTTGCCTTGACAGGATTGCTGAAATCCTGCCTAAATCGGATTATTTTCATATTGCAAATCATAGGCTGATTTACGGTGCACTGCTCGAGATGTTTACGCTTGGGCGCCCTGTTGACTTTGTAACTTTGCTTGAAAAGCTGAAACAGGACAAGACATTTGACGAGACATCGGGGAAAACATATCTGTTGCAGCTTGCAGAAGCAGTTCCGTCAGTTTCAAACGCAGAAGTATATGCGAGAATTATTCGTGATAAATACGATATTCGTGAGCTTATTACGGCGGCACGTGATATCATTGAGGATGCAGGCAGCGGTGAAGAAGATGCATCTATACTTCTTGATTCTGCCGAACAAAGAATTTTTGACATTCGCCGTGGAAAAAACATGCAGGGGCTTCAAAGAATTGATGAAGTTATTATTCAATCTTTTGATAGGCTCGATGCTTTAAATTCACCCGAAAACGACTTAATGAAGCCGGTTTCTACGGGTATTCGCAGTCTTGACAATTACATAACAGGGCTTAACCGTTCCGATTTAATTTTACTTGCGGCACGTCCAGGTATGGGTAAAACGAGTTTTGCTTTAAATATTGCAAGAAGTGTTGCGGTAACAGGCAAAAAACGAGTAGCTTTCTTCTCTCTTGAAATGACAAAAGAACAGTTGGCATCTCGATTGCTTTCTACAGAAGCTCTTATCGGCGGTACGAAGCTGCGTGTAGGCAAGCTTACGCCCGAAGAGTGGACACGCCTGATTGAAGCAGGCGATGTTCTAAGTAAAACAGAATTATATTTTGACGATACTCCAGGTATTACAGTACCTGAGATGAAAGCAAAATTAAGACGGCTTAAAAATGTAGATTTGGTTGTTATCGATTATCTGCAGTTAATGTCAAGCGGTCGCCGAATTGATAACCGTGTACAGGAAATCTCAGAAATCACAAGAAATCTTAAAATAATGGCAAAAGAGCTTAACGTACCGCTTATTACGTTGTCACAGCTTTCTCGTGCCAGCGAGCAAAGAGCCGAGCATCGTCCTCAGCTTTCCGATTTACGTGATTCAGGTTCTATCGAGCAGGATGCCGATATTGTTTTGTTCCTTTACCGTGATGATTATTACACTAAGGAAGAAGCAGAAGAAACATCTGACAAAAACAGCGGCGAATGTATCGTTGCAAAGAACCGTCATGGCGAAGCAGGAACTGTAAAACTTCACTGGCAAGGCGAATTTATGCGTTTTACGGCACAGGAGGTTCTCCGTGGATAAGGGGACTCTTCATGTGAATCAAGGCGATAAAATTGTTGTTGGTGTTTCCGGCGGAGCTGATAGTATGTGCCTTTTGCATTTGCTGTCATCTGTGCGTGAAAAAATGAATTTGAGTCTGATTGCAGTTCATATAAACCATGGATTGCGTGGCGAAGAAGCATACAGCGATGAAGCATTCGTCGTTAAATATTGTGAAGAGCATGATTTGAAAGTTATAGTAAATCATGCAGATGTTAAAAAATATTCAATTGATAATAAGTGCAGCTTGGAAGAAGCAGGGCGAAAAATCCGCTATGACTTTTTTGCTAAGATTTCAAAAGAAATTGGAGGAAAAATCGCAACAGCTCATACGGCAAGCGATAATGCCGAAACTGTACTTTTTAACCTTACACGAGGTTCTGGCATAAAAGGATTATGCGGTATTCCACCTGTTCGAAACAATATTGTGCGCCCGATTCTTCACTGGACGCGTGAGGAAGTTGAAGCATATTGTTTAGATAATCAAATTAAATATGTAGTTGATAAAACAAATTTTTCCGAGGAATACACACGAAATCAAATTAGATTGAATGTAGTTCCAGTATTAAAGGAAATTAACCCGAATTTTGAAGAGACAATTACTCGGTTTACGCAAATTGTTACAGAAACAGATGATTTTTTAACAAAACATGCAATAAATGTTCTAGAAAATGCAAAAAATAAAAATGGCGGCTTTTGTTGCAAAGAACTAAAAAAGGCGGAAACGCCGCTTCTTGCAAAGGCGATTCTGTTACTTGCAAAGCAGTCAGGAATCGGGAGTTTGGAACAAAAACATATTGATTTAGTTACAAAATGTATTTGTGAAGGTTCAGGTGCTGTAAATTTGCCGAATGGATTTACTGCTACTGCAAAGCAAGGTGTGTTCAGAATTGTAAAAGAAACAGAAAAAACAGAGTTTTCTATGCCTGTTTTTGAAGTTAAAAGCTTAATATTTGCAGGAAAAAGCTATTTATTGCATACTAGAAATTTTGTTAACAAAAAATTATTAATTGATGCTGTTGATTATGGTATAATAAACTCTAATTCTTGCATCCGAACCAGAAAATCAGGGGATTTTTTTACATTTGAGAATCGAAATGTGACGAAACCTGTTCGTAAAATTATGAATGAAATGAAAATTCCCGAGGAGAATAGAGACAAACTGTTGCTTATTGCAAATGGCAGCGAGGTATTATGGCTTGAAGGTGTGGGAGCCTCAAAAGTCGGATGTATTTCTGAAAAAACCGAGAAAATTCTGCTAATCGATATAAATGAAGAATAATTAAATAGAAAAAATACAGGAATGCCTCATATATGTATATTTAAGTCTCAAATTACATGTAAAATTTGCATTTGCATGAGCATACTACTTTTGGGAGTGAATTTAATTTGGATAATAAAAAAGTCGCAAAGAATTTGCTGTTGATTTTGGGAATCCCGATTGTTTTGGGAATCATAATTGTTCTTATAGTAAATTCGCAAAATAAAGATACTCACACTTATTCTGATATTGTCGGATATTTCCAGAACATGCAGGTTAAGGAGTTTACAGCAGACGGTGGCTCAGGCGAGCTTGACCTAACTTTGACAGACGGGAAAAAAATTAAATACGAGCTGATGAACGTTAATACGTTCAAGTCTCAGGTGGATCCTTATATAACGCAGTACAATGCGAAAGTTGATCAGCATAATAAAAGTGTTAAAAGTGCCAAGAGTAAACTGCCTCACATGAAGTATGATTATAAACAGGCATCACAAAACGGTTGGATAGAAAGCTTATTACCTGATATTCTGTTAATTGGTGTATTCATTGCAATCTGGTTTGTTTTCATGAGGAAAATGTCTTCTGGCATGAACGATGCAGGTAAGCAAATCGGTTTTGGCAAGACAAAGATTAAGAATGTAAACGATGATAAACGCAAAACAACCTTTGCCGATGTTGCAGGTGCAGACGAAGAAAAGGAAGAACTTGAAGAAATAGTCGGCTTCTTAAAAGAACCGCAAAAATACAACGCTCTAGGTGCTAGAATTCCAAAAGGCGTATTACTTGTGGGACCTCCAGGAACAGGTAAAACCTTGCTTGCACGTGCTGTAGCAGGCGAAGCGGGTGTACCGTTCTTCTCTATTTCAGGTTCTGATTTCGTAGAGATGTTCGTAGGTGTCGGTGCTTCCAGAGTTCGTGATCTTTTCGATCAGGCTAAGAAAAACTCACCTTGTATAATATTTATTGATGAAATTGATGCAGTCGGTCGTCAAAGAGGTACCGGTCTCGGTGGCGGACATGACGAGCGTGAGCAGACACTTAACCAGTTGCTTGTTGAAATGGACGGATTCGGTGTAAACGAAAGCGTAATTATGATTGCTGCTACAAACCGCCCAGATATTCTTGACCCAGCTCTTATGCGCCCGGGTCGTTTTGACAGACAAGTTATCGTTGGATACCCAGACATTAAAGGCCGTGAGGAAATCCTCCGTGTTCATGCAAGACAAAAGCCTTTGGCTCCGGATGTTCGCTTGAAAACCATTGCTAAAACTACAGCAGGCTTTACAGGTGCGGACCTTGAAAATTTATTGAACGAAGCAGCACTTCTAGCCGCCAGAAGAGGTAATAAAGCTATTACAATGTCTGAAATCGAAGAAGCAACGATTAAGGTCGTTGTTGGAGCTGAGAAGAAATCTAAGGTGATTTCTGAAAAAGACAAAAAGCTGACAGCATATCATGAAGCAGGACATGCAATTGCTTTTTATGCTTGTGAAACACAAGACCCTGTGCATGAGATTTCGATAATTCCAAGAGGCATGGCAGGCGGATACACAATGCCGTTACCAACAGAAGATAAATCTTATAATTCAAAAAATACAATGCTTGAAGATATTGTTGTAAGTTTGGGCGGACGTGTTGCAGAAGCTATGATTCTTGATGACATCTCTACAGGTGCGTCAAACGATATTCAAAAAGCTACCGCAACAGCTCGCAGTATGGTAACAAAATACGGTATGAGCGAAAAACTCGGACCGATTGCTTACGGTTCAAGCGGCGGAGAAGTATTTATCGGCCGTGATATGGGGCATGTGAAGGATTATTCAGAGAAAATTGCTGCACAAATTGATGATGAAGTCCACGATATCATTTCACAGTGCTACACAAAAACAGAATCGATTTTGAATATGCATATAGGCAAGCTTCATGAAGTTGCAGCTTACCTGTTAAAACATGAAAAGATGAACGGTGAAGATTTCGAGTTGGTTATGAACGGCACATATGTTGAGCCTTCAGGAATTGACGATACAGACGATGAACCAAACGGAATTGAATCTGATAATACAATTGAATAAAATCAAGGCGGACAATATTATTGTCCGCCTAAAATTTAGGTGAAAATATGTCTATTGATAAAATAATCGTTAAGGGTGCAAGAGAACATAATTTAAAAAATATTGATGTAACTATTCCAAGGGATAAACTTGTGGTTATCACAGGGCTCTCAGGCTCGGGGAAGTCATCGCTTGCATTTGACACAATATATGCCGAAGGGCAAAGACGTTATATGGAGTCGCTGTCTTCATATGCAAGGCAGTTTCTTGGGCAAATGGAAAAGCCGGATGTTGATAATATTGAAGGGCTTTCTCCTGCTATCTCTATTGATCAAAAAACAACTTCAAAAAATCCCCGTTCCACAGTCGGAACGGTTACGGAAATTTATGATTATCTTCGTCTTATGTATGCACGAATAGGAATTCCGCATTGCCCTGTGTGCGGAAGAGAAATCAAACAGCAAACAGTCGATCAGATTGTGGAGCAAGTATTAAATCTGCCCGAAAAAAGCAAAATTCAGGTTTTGGCACCCGTGATTCGTGAACGTAAGGGTGAGCATATAAAAGAACTGGATGCTGCAAGAAAAGGCGGATTTGTTCGTGTTCGTGTAGACGGGATTATTTATGATCTTTCCGAAAACATTGACATGGATAAAAACAAGAAGCATACGGTTGAGGTTGTGGTTGACAGACTTGTAATCGGTGGAGATATTCGTTCTCGCTTGTCAGATTCTGTTGAAACAGCTCTTCAGCTTGCGGGCGGTATCCTTGTAATCAGCGTTATTGACGGCAAGGATATTGTCTTTTCGCAAAATTATGCATGTCCTGAACATGGTATCAGCATTGAAGAGCTTACACCACGTATGTTCTCATTCAACAATCCATTTGGAGCCTGTAAGAAATGTACTGGTCTGGGTGTATTTATGAAGATTGACCCAGAACGCATTATTCCTGACATGTCGCTTTCTATTCGTAAAGGCGGAATTAAAGCGAGCGGCTGGGCAATGGAGGGCAATACAATTGCTGCAATGTATTTTGATGCGCTTTCAAAAAAATATAATTTTTCTCTTGACACACCTGTTGGCGAACTCAGTGAAGAAATAAGAAATATTTTGCTTTACGGTAACAACGGAGAAAAACTTAAATTAATCCGAGAAACCGACCACGGCAAAGGAGAATATAATTCGTCATATGAAGGCGTTGTTAATAATCTTGAGCGCCGATTTCGTGAAACGCAAAGCAACTGGATAAAAGAAGAAATCGAAGGCTTCATGAGTGCAATTCCATGTGACCAATGCGGCGGCCGCCGTCTTAATAAAGAGAGTTTATCTGTAACGGTGGGTGGCATAAATATAAGTGAATTTTGCGCAAAGTCTGTTTCTGACGCTTTAGAAGTGGTTCAGAATTTACAGCTTACCGAGCGTGAACAAATGATAGCAAAAGCTATTTTAAAAGAAATATCAGAACGCTTGGGCTTTTTAAACAATGTCGGTCTAAATTATCTTACATTATCGAGAGCATCAGGGTCGCTGTCGGGCGGAGAAAGCCAGAGAATTCGCTTGGCAACGCAAATCGGCTCGTCATTGATGGGAGTGCTGTACATACTCGATGAACCGAGTATTGGACTGCATCAGCGTGATAACACAAAGTTGCTTACCACATTAAAACGCCTTCGTGACCTAGGCAATACCGTTATTGTTGTTGAGCACGATGAAGAAACGATGTTTGAAGCCGACCATATTATTGATATCGGTCCAGGAGCCGGAGTTCACGGCGGCAATGTTGTTTGCTGCGGTGATGTTCACGAGATTATTGCATGCGAACATTCTTTTACTGGGCAATATTTAAGCGGAAGAAAACACGTTCCCATACCCAAAAAACGCAGAAAAGGTAACGGGAAAACTCTTAAAATTTTAGGAGCTACTCAGAACAATCTTAAAAATATAAATGTTTCAATCCCTCTTAATAAGTTTGTTTGTATAACAGGCGTTTCTGGTTCGGGGAAATCATCACTTATAAATGAAATATTATACAAGCATCTTGCTTCTCAACTTAACGGCGCAAAAATGAAGCCCGGTGCCTTTAAAGAAATGAAAGGCATCGAGCATCTCGATAAAGTTATTGATATTAATCAGTCGCCGATCGGAAGAACACCTCGTTCCAACCCTGCAACATATACAGGCGTGTTTACCGATATACGTGACCTTTTCGCTTCGACACAGGAAGCTAAACTGCGAGGATTCAGCTCGAGCCGTTTCTCGTTTAATGTTAAAGGCGGACGTTGCGAAGCATGCCAGGGTGACGGCATTATAAAAATTGGAATGCACTTTTTACCTGATATCTATGTTCCCTGCGAAGTGTGTAAATCAAAGCGGTACAACCGTGAAACGCTGGAAATTAAGTATAAGGGTAAAAGTATTTATGACGTTTTGGAAATGACGGTGGAAGAGTCCCTTGCGTTTTTCTCGAGTATTCCGAAAATACAAAGAAAGCTGCAAACGCTTTACGATGTCGGGCTGGGTTATATTAAAGTGGGACAAGCAGCCACAACTCTTTCGGGCGGCGAAGCGCAAAGGGTTAAGCTTGCTACCGAGCTTTCCAAGCGTGCAACGGGAAAAACAATTTATATTCTTGACGAACCGACAACAGGACTGCACATTGCAGATGTTCATAAGCTTATTGAAGTTCTTCAGGCACTTGTTGAAGCAGGAAATTCTGTTGTTGTTATCGAGCATAATGTTGATGTTATTAATACAGCAGATTGGGTTATCGACCTGGGTCCAGAAGGCGGCGACAAAGGCGGATATATAATTGCCGAGGGAACGCCAGAGCAAATTGCCGAATGCGACAGTTCATTTACTGGACAATATTTAAAAACATTTTTGAATAATCAATCGAATTTCCATTCCGAAATTTGATTGCCTTTTACAATAAAGCTTTTCTTGGCGAGTATCGCAAGCGGTGTGTCTGAAAGTGAGTCGGAGTAGAATTCGCCTATTTCTGTATTGCCGAATTCCTCACGAAAACGCGTGACTTTTTCTTTGCCGTGGCAATTTACACGGCTGTATTTTCCTGATTTGCAATCAACACGAGAAGCAATCAAGTTATGAATATGTAATCTCTCGCATATCGGTTTAAGCAAGAATTCGGGGGATGCCGAGATAATAATATCGTCGTTTTTCTGGATTTTAAGATAAAATTCTTTTATATTTTTAATATGAGAATCCCAGAAATCCGGTAAGTCACGGTTAATATCTACATGTTTTAAAAATAAATACATTTTTTCTTTGAATTCCGTTTTTGTTCCGATTTTAAACACGTAAAGACGAATTGTATAATATAGAAGTCGTGGAATTTGAAGAAGAATTCTCGGATGCCTTTTTAAGCTAAATATATAAAAATCGGCTGTGCTATCACCACTGTAAATTGTATTGTCAAAATCAAATACGTTCATAATTACCTCAAAGTGTTTTTTTCATTATATGAGTTACAGTGCCAAAATACAAGCAAAATTTACACATTGTTAATGTTCAAGCTTATGTGATAGTGTAAAATAAGTACTGCCGAAATTGTGGTATTTTGCCAAAAATAAAGAAGGAGAGCTGTTTTGTTCGGATATATAAAGCCATGTAAGCCTGAAATGCGCTATAAGGAGTTTGAGCTTTATAAAGCTGTGTATTGCGGACTTTGCAAGCAATTAAAAAAAGACTTTGGCATGTTCGCAAGTCTGATTTTAAGCTATGATTGTACGTTTTTAGCTCTTAATGCTCTTGCTCTTTCAGAAACTGCTCCAAAAGCAGGAGTTGAACGTTGTAAGGCTAATCCGATTAAAAAATGCAATTTTTGTGAGGATCGTGACGATTCTTTAAAAATGGCAGCGGCTTTTTCGGTTCTTTCTGCTTATTATAAGCTTAAAGATGATCTGCAAGACGAAAACTTTTTTAAAAAAGTGGCGGTTCTTTTAGCATTTCCTTTTGTTTCGCATTGGCGAAAAAAGGCATTGAAAAATTATGAGCAGATTGATATTATATTACAAAAGATGCAGCAATCGCAAGATGCTTTGGAAAAAGACAAAGATATTTGCATAGATGCTGCCTGTGACCCAACTGCACAAATGCTTGGCAAAACAATGTGTTTGCTGTCAAAAGACGAGAAACATGAGAAAATATTTTATGAATATGGTTATTTTCTTGGCAGATGGATATATTTAATCGATGCTGCAGACGATATAGAAAAAGATAAAAAATGTAATCGGTTTAATCCGCTTATTGTTCCAACAGAAAATATAACAAATGAAGAACGGAGCAATTATATTAACGAGATGCTTAATGCTTCCGTTGCAAGAATGATTTCCGCTTTTAATTTAATTGATTTTAAGTTTTATAATAATATTTTAGAAAATATTATATTACTGGGGTTACCGGAAATGCAGAAAAATGTTCTGTTCAAAACGGTAAAAAAGAGAGGATAAAACAATATGAAAGACCCATATCAAGTATTGGGAATAACTCCGAATGCTACTGATGAACAGGTAAAAACCGCATATCGTGAAATGGCTAAGAAGTATCATCCCGATAATTATGCTGATTCGACGCTTGCAGATTTTGCTAAAGAAAAAATGGCAGAAATCAACGAAGCTTACGATACGATTTTAGAACAGCGTAAAAAAGGATATAGTTCGCAAAATAGTAACGATCCTTTTGATGTTACAGGAGCTACTCATTCCCGTACAGGAAGTTATCAGTATTCAAATTACAGGGATGTTCGCAGTCTTATTGCAAATAACAGACTTGATGATGCAGACCAAATATTAAACGGAGTTCCTGTTCCTCGCCGTGATGCAGAATGGTATTTCTTAAAAGGCATGGTTTTTTCACGCAGAGGCTGGGTCGAGCAAGCGTATACTCATTTTCAAACTGCATGTACGATGGACCCATCAAATTCTGAATACGCTGCCGCAGCACGTCAGACACAAGGACAGCGTCAGGGAAATTATGGCGGATATAATACTATGGGTAACGGATGCACTGCTTGTGATATCTGTACAGGGCTTGCAATGGCGGATTGTTGTTGTGAATGTTTACGCTGTTGTTAATTTATGAAAATTTATAGAATTAATTTTACGGGTGGTCAATGACCACCCGTGTTATATAAGGGTGCATTTTATGAAAAATAATGCGGTAAAAGTTGCAACTGGAGGGCTTGTATCAGCCTTATGCATGGTTTGCATGTTAATTACAAATGTTTTTCCTTTCGGCACATATGCTTTGCCTGCTATTGCAGGAATGCTTTTAATTTTTATTGTAATAGAATTCAGTCATAAGTGGGCTTTGCTTGTTTATTTGTCGGTTTCGATCCTTTCTGTATTTTTAACTGCCGATAAAGAAGCTGTTTTATTTTTTATCGTTATTTTTGGAATTTATCCAATTATAAAAGGCAAAATAGAAGTGTTACATTCAAAAGTAATTCAGTGGATTTTTAAATTGATTATGTTTAATATAGGTGCTGTTATTGCTTATTTTGTATCAATATATATATTAATGATTCCAAAAGACAGCTATAATATATTTGACCTTAATTTACCACTTGTATTTTTGCTTATTGGTAATATTGTTTTTGTATTGTATGATAAGGGATTAACAAACTTAATAATAAAGTATGTGAAAATTTGGAGAAATAAAATAACAAAAAGATAATAAATGATAAGATTTGAATTGAAAAAAATAACGATGTGTGCTATATTTAATTGAAAAGTTTCCTGTTTTTGGAATTTCGAAATGGGGTATAGCTATGGATCTTTTGCTAATAGTCCTTTTTGTAGTTACTCTTGTGTTGTTTGCAATTTTGGGATATAGAAAAGGCTTTGTAAGGTCGCTTATCCGTTTGGTTGGGCTTGTTCTTTCGTATATACTGGCAAAGATGTTTTGCACTCAGGTTGCAACATGGTATTATAATTCTTTTATGAAATCAAGCGTGAATAACAGTATTAACGCTTCGATTACGAAAAGTGCAAATAACGGTGTTGCAAGTGTTAATCAAATTGTTGACTCGATTATTAATTCTTTGCCATTTCATATTGGTATGTTTATTCACCCGGCATCTGAACAGCGAACTGCTATAGCAAATTCCATTAATAATTCCACAACTACGGCGTCTGCAAATATTGAAAATATTATTGGACCAATAATTATTTCATTAATTTCTGTTATTTGTTTTATTATTTTATTTATTGCTTTAATAATTGTTTTTCGATTTTTATCAAAGTTTGTTATCGGGATTTTTAAATTACCGATTTTAAGTACGATTAATCGTATTCTAGGTGCTCTTCTCGGAATAATTGAAGGATCAATAGTTTTTTTGATCCTTGCTTTAATTATTAATATTGTTTTTTATAAGGGAAATATTGAATTTGGTCATTTTCAATTCTTAAGCTCAATTTCCGATTGGATAAAAATATAGTGTATTATAGCCAATTAACCTAAAAACTGCTCCGCCTTAGCGGTCAATTTTCCGCTGTGCTGTGTTGTCCTCGTAGGAATCCGACAGGATTCCATCCTCCTCCGCCTTGCACAGCAAAAAATCGCCACGCTAATTCAAGTGCAGTTTTCAAATTAATCGACTATAAAATTTCAGAAGGAATATTGTGAAGTGTATGAGTAATTTTGAAGAAAAATACGGGAAAGTTTTAACGATTCCAAATATCCTTTCTTTTTTGCGGATATTACTGATTCCTGTCTTTGTTGTGTTCTTTTTGCAACATCATTATTTGTCATCTGCTGTTGCCTTGGTGATTTCTGCCCTGACTGACTTATTTGACGGACTTATAGCCAGAAAGCTTAACCAAATAACACAGCTTGGCAAGCTTTTAGATCCTTTGGCGGATAAGCTTACTTTATTAGCTGTAATCATCTGTATTGGCATTCTTGTCCCATGGGTTATCACTTTTGTGATTTTGCTTGCCGTAAAAGATATATTGATGATCATCGGCGGGTCTGTATTAATTAAAAGAAATATATTGCCACCGGCCGCAAAATGGTACGGAAAAGTAGGAACATTTATTTTTTATATTTCTGTGACTGTAATTTCGGTGCTTAAAATCATGAACATGGAAGACTATACTCTTGTTTGGATTTTATTGAGTATTACAGTTATAGCAATGATATTTGCACTAATAAATTATTTCTTGATTTTTTTGAAATTAATGAATGAGTCAAAAAAGAAAAAGTCCGTGCAAAAACAGCAAAACCGAATAAGGGAGTAAATTATGCTTTGTATAAAATGTCAAAAACGGCCTGCGGTCGTTTATGTCGCAACAAGCGCAGAGGATCCGCAGCCTAAGGGATACTGTTTAATTTGTGCAAAGGAGCTTGGTATCAAGCCTGTGGAAGATATGATGAAGCGCATGGGTATTTCCGATGAAGATATGGATGCCATGCAGGAGCAAATGGATCAGCTCATGGAAAATTTAAGCGATGGAAAGGATATTTCCTCGATTATGGAAAATCTAGGAGCTGAAGAGTTAAATCCTAACAGCGAAGATGGAAATACCGACGGAAGCGAGGGCTTTTCTCCCGGAGGTGCGCCTGCGTTCCCACCGTTTTTCAAGAACATGCTTAATGGGTTATCAGCGCAAAATAATCAGAATACTGAACAAAATACAGGTGAACGCTTAGAAGTTAAGCCAGATAAAAAGAAAAAAGAAGATAAAAAGAACAGAAAATTTCTTGATCTTTATTGTACCGATTTAACAAAACGGGCATCAAACGGCAATCTCGACAGAATTATCGGACGTGATAAGGAAATAGAACGGGTAATTCAAATTCTTAGCCGCCGAACAAAGAACAATCCGTGTTTAATCGGTGAACCCGGTGTCGGAAAGACAGCAATTGCCGAAGGACTTGCAATAAGGATTGCCGAAGGAAACGTACCGCATCGTTTGAAAAATAAAGAGATACATCTTTTGGATTTAACGGCTCTGATTGCAGGGACACAATTTCGAGGGCAGTTTGAAAGCCGAATCAAAGGTCTCACCGAAGAAGTAAAACTAGCAGGGAACATAATTCTTTTTATTGATGAAGTTCATAATCTTGTTGGCACAGGTGACAGTGAAGGTACCATGAATGCCGCAAATATATTAAAGCCTGCTTTGTCCAGAGGCGAGATTCAAGTTATCGGTGCAACAACTTTTAACGAATACCGTAAATATATTGAAAAGGATTCTGCTTTAGAGCGTCGTTTTCAGCCTGTTAAAGTTAACGAGCCTTCTGTTGCAGATACAATAGATGTACTTATCGGAGTAAAATCATATTATGAAAATCATCATAGGGTAATAGTTCCTGATGATGTTATTCGTAAAGCCGTTATTTTCTCTGAGCGTTATATTACAGACCGTTTTCTGCCTGATAAAGCAATAGACTTGCTTGATGAATCATGCGTAAATGCCTCGCTCCGCAATAAGGAGATGGAGGATTTCGATAAGCTTCGTGATGAGCGCATTGAATTGAAAGATGATGAAGATAGAATTACCGCATCTGAAGAGATTGATTATCAACGTTTACAGGAAATCAGAGCGGAGCTGGCACGTGTAGACGAAGCTTTGCAAAAGGTTGATGAAACATTGCTGTATAACGAGGTAACAGAGGAAGACTTAGCAAGAGTTATTGAGCTTTGGACAGCGATCCCGGCAGCAAGAGTGCGCGAAAATGAGCTTAGAAAGCTTGCAGATATAGATCAAAAGCTTAAAACAAAAATAATCGGTCAGGATGAAGCGGTTGAAGCGTTGGCGGCAGCGATCAAACGCTCACGTGTACAAATAAGCCCTCGCAGACGACCTGCTTCTTTCATTTTTGTGGGACCCACAGGTGTAGGGAAGACGGAACTTGTAAAAGTCCTTTCAAATGAACTGTTTGATACACCTGAAACTCTTATTCGGCTTGATATGTCCGAGTTTATGGAGAAGCATTCTGTTTCAAGAATTATCGGTTCTCCGCCCGGTTATGTAGGCTATGACGAAGCAGGTCAGGTAACTGAGAAAGTTCGTCGCAGACCGTATTCTGTATTGCTGTTTGACGAAATTGAAAAAGCACATCCTGATGTTCTGAATATTCTTCTTCAAATTCTTGACGAAGGTAAAGTCACAGATGCTCACGGTCGTGTTGTAAACTTTGAAAACACCGTTATCATTATGACTTCAAATGCAGGAAGCGAAAAGCGTGAAAATGCTTTAGGCTTTGGCAAAACGGAATTCCAAGCCTCAAAAGAAAAAGCAATGAAAGCTTTGCAGGAATTTCTGCGTCCCGAATTCGTAGCTAGAGTAGATGAAATTATTGTTTTTCGCCCGCTTGACTTTGAAGATTTCAAGAAGATTGCTGGACTTATGCTTCAGGAGTATATAGAAACACTCGCCGAAAAGGGCATTAAAATGTCGTATGATGATAAAGCATGCGAGCTTATTGCCAATCAATCTGTTGGCGGTAAAAGCGGTGCCCGTGATATTCGTAATTTCATTCGAAAGAATGTAGAGGACAAAATTGCGAATGCTATTATCGATAAAAGAGACGGTGAAATAATAGGTATTCATGTAAGCTCTGAGGATAATACAATTAATTTAGCAATATTATAAAAAAATGATGAACAAACCTTGACAAGGCGACAGGTTATATGGTAAAATGTAGCCTGTCGCTTGAGGCGGCTCCGATATTCGCGGATGTAGTTTAGTGGTAGAACTTCAGCCTTCCAAGCTGATCGTGTGGGTTCGATTCCCATCATCCGCTCCATCTTTTCTTCATCCGAAAAGAGTTATGCGCCAATAGCTCAGCAGGATAGAGCAACTGCCTTCTAAGCAGTAGGCCAGGGGTTCGAGTCCCTTTTGGCGCGCCAAATGTGGTGGGTATAGCTTAGTCGGTTAAAGCGCCAGTTTGTGGCACTGGAGATCGTCGGTTCGAATCCGACTATCCACCCCATAAAAAATAATATGACTCACTAGCTCAGTTGGCAGAGCACTTGACTTTTAATCAAGGTGTCCGGGGTTCGAATCCCCGGTGGGTCACCAATAAACCGCTTAAATATTATTTAAGCGGTTTTGTTTATATTTAGTGTAACGGTAGTTATGTGTTATTATATTAGTGCAAGTTACGAATTTTTCAATTGTTGTGTAAAGCTGAAAAATTTATGCAACTGTAAATCCCTGGTTAAGTGTGTTCTTTAAATTTAAAAGCAAATATATTTTTTAATATAAAATTTAACAAACTGGATCTGCAAATTTTTTACAATAAAATATCCTTGTTTATTCTTAAAACAAAAGCAAACGGAGGATAAAAAAGAATGCAAATTAATGTTTGGAAAATTCGAACACAAAAAGGGTTGTCGCTTAGAGAGCTTGCAAAAAGATCAGGAGTAAGCAAAACCCATATCGATAATATAGAAAGTGGAAAAACCATGCCAACTATTGATATTATCTGCAAAATTGCAAAAGCTTTAGAAGTTGATCCTAGAGAATTATATGATTACGATAAATAGTCATTATACGACATGAAAGTCAATAGTTCAACAATATTTAAAAAATGTCCGCATTAGCGGACATTTTTTTTGCTATACATATTTGTACATTTTTATCATTTGATTTGAGATAAAATTAAAAGTACTTTCCAGCTTTAAAATATATTTATGTTTGCTTTAATCGCATTTACATTTATAATAAAAAAATTCAGAAAGAAGTGACCAATAAATGATACACAAAACAAAATAAAATTGACATTAACGAACATATGTTCTATAATAAATTTATTAAAACTTAGGAAGTGGAAATTATGCTTGAAGAAGAGATCATTAAAACACAAATTTTAAATTATGCTATGCAGCTTTCGGAAAGCGATTATAATAAATTTCGAAATTTCATGCTTATGAATCAGATTGCTGCTGATGATAAAGAAATTTTACATAAGCAAGAGCTTCATCAATCTTATCAGGATTAAGATTGTTAAGAAGTTTTTTTAACTCAGCTGTTTTTAGATTTTCCTCTATGCTTTCAGGCATAGGGGATTTTTGTTTGTTGTTGTTTGATATATCCCAACCTATTAATTGGGCAGGAGAGACATTAAAAAGTTTTGCCATTTTTTCAATTTTATCGGAGGAAATATTTAAGACAACTCCACTTTCATATTTTTGAACAGTTTGACGACTAACGTCTAAATACTTTGCAACTTCTTCAAGAGTTAATCCGCAATTTTTTCTATATAGCTTTATGTTTTCTTTTAACCCCATTATAAAGCCCCCTTTTAAGTAGTTATCCACATATATTATAACATGATTCGCACGATATGCAACGATATTTTTATAAAGTTGCAAAAAATCACTTGACAAGTGACAGGTGTGGTGCTATTATTGTTGCATAAAAGGCGACAGGGAGGCATGAAATTGATATTAGTTAATGATTTAAAAAAGATTATCGCTCATCGAGGTTTATCTCAACGAAAGTTAGCAATAATGCTTGGAATGAGCGATAAAACCTTTTATTCTAAGATGCAAAAAGGTGTATTTAATATTAATGAAGTAGAAGCAATAATAGAAATTTTACATATTGATGAGCCATATAAGATTTTTTTTGCCAATTAAGTCGCATTATAAGCGACAAAGCTGATAAAAATTAAGTGTGATAAAAATATAAAAATGAGTATAAACTTCTTTTTGATAAGTGTATATATAGCACCATCTATATAAAAATTAATAATTTTTAAAATTTGTTTCAGTTACAGTTCAAATATACAAAAAGATTTTTATTTTTCAATAATTTTATAAGGAGGCAAAAATGATGTTTAAATATTTAATTATCATAGGAGTATTTTTATTTGTTTTAATTTCAATTGACTTGTTTTTACTTCTTGCGACAGGTATTTTGGACAAGCATAGAGGGAAAGTCAGAAGTGTTCTTCAATACATAAGAGAGGAGTTTTAACGTGTATAAACTGATATTTTATCATATTACAAATCGGAAAATAAGATTGTAAAGAAGGAGGAGAATCTCATGAATAGATATGATAAGCATGTCCCATTATACTTTGATTTTTGCAATCATCAAAAATGTGTTAGTGAAGTTAATAAAAGTAAAGCAGTAAATCTATACGGTTTGGAAATATGCCCGCAATGTATAGATAAATCAATAAATAATTTTGTTGATGAACATCCGGAAATCTATTATAAATTTCTTAGGACAAATATTCTTGATTTTTTGAATGAATATTCGGGGGATTATTCAGTTGAAAGCATTATGGTTATTCCTTATGAAATTGGCATAACAGGTTCGTTACTGATAGATGTTAAGTTGGATTTTTCTATAATTGAGCATTTTTGCAAAAATCATTGGGCATTCGAAATTTTTGTACTAAATGAATTATATTGAATAAATTTGAAAGAAATTGTTTGAGGTAAAAATATGTTAAATAACGCGCTATTAATAAATTTAAAAATTAAATTGGAGGAATAAAAATGATCCTTGCATTACAAATTATACTTTTACTTTTTGTAGTTTGTTTTTTTACACATGCTATTCAGACAAAGGACGAGCTAAGGATGTCCATAAGCATTATTGGAGGTTTTTTAATATCTTCATTAATTTATTTTTCAATAGTTTTGAGGTGATATATATGACAAAAAGAAAAACACCAAAAGAGCAAAAAATATCTAATGTTTCAGTTAACTGCTATTGCCCATGTGACCATATAAAAGTTGATAACAATTTTATTAATGATTTTCTTAGATTTCCGAATAGCTTTAAATATTGTCCTGTGTGCGGAGCAGAGCTTAAATATAGTGACGGTGAATGTGAAGTTTGTGAAATAAATGATGATGACATTGTCGGCTTGACAGACTAGGAGGAACAAATGATTATTTCCAGTTTTTTTGTTGGTTTGGTTTTAGGTGTAACCATCGGAATTTTAATAATGTGCTTTGTTAAGTCGTCAGAAGATGACGATATTGATGTGTAATAAAAAGGAGAAAGATAATGCCTAAAATACATATTGAGCGTAAAACAATTCATGACATTGTAATAGATCCGGATCACGCAAAAAGAGTTGAGACATCAATTTTCAGGAAAGCAAAAGAGCGTCTTAAAGACGATGGTCACTATAAGTGCTTTATTTGCGGAGCAATAGAAAATCTACAAGTGCATCATTTTGCTGTTGAGTATATGTTTGAGGAGCTTGCCGACATTGAAAAAGTAAAATCATTTGTTGAAGAGTTTGATCCATACGGTTATGGCAGATTGCTAAAAAATGTAGCTTTAACTAGCATTGAAGATGTCCGCTGCCTTCTGGTTTTATGCGAAAATCATCATGTAGGCGACGATAATGAAGATGGTGATGGAGGAACCGGAATTCACAACTTGACTTTTCCAACGTGGATTATCCAAAAACTTTGCCGTGATGGTTGCAATCCTGTTCCGCAAAAAGGTGTTACGGCTGAACAAACCGAAGCTGCCGTTAAGGCAAATGAATGAGGAACAAACATTATGAAAAAATGCAAAAGCTGTAATAAAGTTATTAATACATTAGATTTATTTAAGTTTAATGTTTGCAATAAATGTTGTGTAAAATGTTTCGGGGTAGGGAGGACGAGAAGCTACTCAGGGAAAAAAACTGATAATAAACAACTGCATTATACTGGATTCAAGGACGAAAACGGTTTAAAAATTTATAATCACGATATCTTGTTTGACAACGTTTTAAATATATATTTAGAAGTAATTTGGGCAAAAGGTGAATTTCGTGTATGTGTTATTGATGATTTAGATATTTCGTTTCCGGATTCTGCTATTCCATTGCAGATATATAGTTATTCGGATAAACAAAAAAGATTACAATGGCTTGAAAAACTTGGCAGTTTGCTTGATGTTAAGTGGCAAATTGCAAAAAAGTTTGGCAAGTTATGAGGTTTCTTATGAATTACATAAAATGGGCTGAAGAACTTTTAGAAGAAGCGGAAAAAATAAATCAGCGAATCGTTGAGCTTGAAAGTCTGGATACATTTAACAATTCAGCTGAATACTTTGGGCTAAAGCACAGAATAATCTGTTTAAAAATTGAAGAAAGAGATTTAAGGTATGATGCCGCATTGCTTTTGAGAAGAGCAAAAAATAATTAGCGCTTTACACTTCTCAAAAATATTAGTCAAGAAACTTATACTTGGCTGCCCTATGTATTTAATGACACATAAAATTTTATAAACATTGGGGTGAAATTGAAAGTGACTAAAAAAGAATTGTCCCAACTTTATTTTTTGAATAGAGAGATAGAACGTGAAAAGTACAGACTCGCAGAATTGGAAGTAACGGCAACATCATTGAATTATAAGATTACAGGTATACCTAACGGTAAAGGAGTATCTGATAAGGTTGGTAAGTGCGCAACAGAGATTGCGGATTTACACGCAACTATAGAATTGAATATTAAGCGTTGTTTTTATGAACTTAACAGACTAAATATATATATTCAGAGTATTGATGATAGCGAAATTAGACAAATACTTACATTACGATACATAAATGGGCTGGAATGGGAACAGGTTGCAGCAAATATAAGTATTTATGCAACGGAAGATAGCGTTAGAATGAAACATAATCGTTTTTTAAATAAAAAATAAAACCTGTTCGATATGTTCGGAATATATGTGTTAATATAGTATTATAGAAAAAACAATAAATTTCCACGGGAAACGTCAGCGACGTTTCCCTATTTTTATGGTGATTTTATGAGATATAGACTTACACCAAAGCAAGCGGCAATATGCTTGAATTGTGCAAGCAGAGATAAGCGGCTTAACAACGTAATTATGTGCCCGTGGGCGAATAATTGTAAGGTTGTAAATAAGTCAAAGAATCTGGTGGGTTCGGTGAACCCACAAAAAGCAGATTTTTACAAAAGAAGCGTTTACCGAATTGTGGGAAAGGGGTGATTTGATTTTCAAAAAAGATATTTAAGATTATACAAAAAATATGGGGGAGATGAAAATGACAGACAATAAACCTGAAATCAAAAAATTAGACCCAAAGACATTAAAAACCCTGAAAATTTAAAAATTGTTTGTGAAAACGGCGTTTATATGGGAAAAGAAATTGTGCCTGTAACGCTACCTACACCACCGTTAAGTGCAGCGGACAAGCTTTTTAAACGTCAAGATGACCTTGAAGATGTTATTGCAGACCTTATTATTAAACAATTCGGAGGAAGCGTAAATGAACATGGTTGAATTTATGAAAGAAAGAATTCTCGCAAAGAAGAATGCTATCGATGAATTGCCGACAGAACTTCAGACAGAGGTTTAGGCAATTATGAGTGATGCATCAAGCCAGGTAACTGCAACAGATATAAAAATAAAAATTAATAAAATAATAGGCCCAACTTACTATAGGTAGGGTAATTAATTTAAAGGAGATTAAAAAATGTCACAAAATGCAAAAGAAAAAATCAAAGATTTATTATTAGAAGAAATAGCCGATAATCAAAGCAAAAATATTGTATCAGAACCCTCTGAACGCAAACTTTTCATTGAAATAAGAAATTCAGATTGGGGTCATCTTTACAATGCTGATACACATCCAAGATTATATTGCATAAACGATGCGGAAGAATTTCCAGAACGTGAAGCTTGGCATTTTGAAACAAGTCCTTATGCAGTTTATAATTCAGAAACAAAACTTTGGGAATTTGATGTTCCAGAAGACCACGATATTATAGAAGTCTTTTGTAATAAACAAACTTGGGGATATAATTGGTATTTATCACATTATGATAATAATTATTTGTGCAAATTACCTCCTGAGGGATTATATCGAAATATAAAACTGGTTCAAAATGTTAGCGGTATAGATTCAGCATACTTTGACGCTGATACTAATACGAGAAAAATTTTGTTCCAAGGTCAATATAATGAAGAACAAAAAAGATATGTAGCTCATTACGGTAGTTGGACAACAGGTCCGGAAAAAATAGATGTGTTGATGACACCAATGGGGTACACTAATAATGGATATGGAAGACTTCAATATTATTATGTCGATGTTCCTGAATTTGACGATGCAGGTAACCGTATTGACGATATTTATTTTACTTGTGACGAAACGAATTTCAAGAGTGAATGTTTTAC
>JAUZPX010000069.1 GCA_030705695.1 Bacillota bacterium | reverse complement strand
TGAAGTTTTGGACAGAGTTATTTTACATTCCTATTTAAATGGTTTTTATGCCAGTGTGGAATGTTTGTATCGCCCCGAGCTTCGGGACAAGCCTATCGCAGTTGGCGGAGATGAGGATGCGCGTCACGGGATTATACTTGCCAAAAACGAATTGGCAAAAAAATACGGAGTTCAAACAGGAGAACCTTTATGGAAAGCACGTCAGAAGTGCCCTGACATTATATTCGTACCTGCGAATTTTGACCGCTATTTACGCTATTCTAAAATGACAAGAGAAATATATGAGGAATATAGTCCTAAGGTACAAGCCTTTGGTCTTGATGAGGCATGGATTGATGTTACAGGCTCGACTCATTTGTTCGGTAATGGAGAACAAATAGCAAATCAAATTAGAAAAAGGGTTAAATTTGAACTTGGGGTTACTGTGTCTGTTGGAGTTAGTTTTAACAAAATTTTTGCCAAATTAGGTTCCGATATGAAAAAGCCAGATGCTACTACCGTGCTTTCCCGTGAGAATTTCAAAGAGAAGGTTTGGCGTTTAAATGCAAATGAGCTTTTATATATCGGACGAGCTACTTCGACATATTTAAAACGTTACGGTATTTATACTATTGGAGATGTTGCAAAAGCAGATGTAAAGTTCCTAAACCATATTCTTGGGAAAAACGGAGATATGCTTTGGAGCTTTGCAAACGGACTTGATAATTCTCCCGTTACAAATATAGGGTTTAAATCAGCAGTAAAAAGTGTTGGTAATTCAACGACAACTCCTAAGGACCTTTTAACTGATAATGATGTGCGCATTACATTTTGCATGTTGGCAGAGAGCGTAGCTGCACGGTTGCGTGAGCAGAGCTTCAAGTGTAAAACATTGCAGATTTATGTGCGTGACAATGAATTGAATTCTTACGAGCGGCAGGGAAAATTTCCGTTTCCGCTGTGTACTTCTGCTGATCTTGCTGAAAAAGCTTTTGAACTGTTTACGCTTAGTCGTCCTAACAAGCCGATTCGCTCATTGGGAATTCGTGCATGCGATCTGGTTGACGATGAATTTTTTCAGCTTTCGTTTATGCCAGACCGTTTGAAAAATCAAAAAGAAGAAAGCCTTGAGTATGCGCTTGATGATATACGCTATCGTTTTGGTAATCGTTCCGTTCTTCGTGGACTTGTCATGACAGATAAACAGCTGTCTCATCACGATCCAAAGGATAATCATAAGACATTTCCCGTTGGATATTAATTCATAACAGCTAAAGGCAAAAAAGTTAATATAAAATAAAAAGGAACTGAGATTTTAATGAAAAAGAAGTTTGTAGAAGTTATTGCTCATTACAATTTAGCAGGGGAAATTACCCCTTTATCTATAATATGGGAGGACGGGCGTAAGTTTGCAATAGATCGTGTTACAAATGTTTGCCGTGCTGCATCTTTAAAGTCAGGCGGACAGGGATGGCGGTTTTCGTGTAGAATCAGAAATCGTGAATTTCATCTGTTTTTAGAGGAAGAACGGTTCTGGTTTTTGGAGGATCGTTTGGGAAAAAATTAATTTATAAATTATATTTAAAGCAAAAAAACACCAGTACAAATCAAAAGATTTGTACTGGTGTGTGCATTTATGTATTGATTATTCTTGAACAGGAGCACTTACCGGACAAACGTCTGCGCAAGCGCCGCATTCTGTACATAAATCAGCATTGATAACGAAAATGCTATCGCCCTCAGAAATAGCTTCGACAGGGCATTCAGGCTGACAAGCGCCACAAGAAATGCAATCATCAGTGATTTTATATGCCATGGGAGAACACCTCCTTTTTAATATCGATAATATTCTATCATGAAAATTGTAAAATATCAATCGAATTATAGAATAAAAATGAGTATTTTGTCAAATATCTTTTTCAAGTTCTTTAAGCTTTTCCAACTCGTCTTTTTCAACTCGGATGTGAGCATCCTTTAAAAGCTGCAGTTGACTTTTGTGGAAGATGTGCGGAGCAGTCTCGGGGGCGCTGTCCATTCTGATTTTCATCATGCCTGTAAGCAGGTTTTGTTCAACGACCATGCCTTTGCCGTCAGGAGTGTTGACAAGTGCTCCGACTTTCGGAGTTGTTTTCAAGAGGTCTGTATACGCTTCTTGTTCATATTTTAAACAGCACATAAGTCTTCCGCATGTACCTGATATTTTAACGGGACTTAGTGAAAGACCTTGTTCTTTTGCCATTTTAATGGAGACAGGCTGGAATTCACCCAAAAAGCTAGAGCAGCAAAATGGCTGACCGCATATACCGAGCCCGCCGAGCATTTTTGCTTCATCACGAACACCAATCTGCCTGAGTTCAATACGTGTGCGGAATACAGAAGCTAAGTCTTTAACAAGATTACGGAAATCAACTCTGCCGTCGGCTGTGAAGTAAAAAATGATTTTATTGTTATCAAAGGTGCATTCGACGTCAACAAGTTTCATATCCAACTTATGCTCAAGAATTTTTTTACTGCATTCAGCAAAAACGGATTTTTCTTTTTTCTTGTTTTCTTCAAGATGACTTATATCCTCAGCAGTTGCTTTTCTTATGAGCTTTTTAAGTGGATGAACAATATCGTTATCAGGAATTTGCCTGTTGGCTGTCGCAACCTCGCCGCACTCGATACCTCTTGCAGTTTCGACAACTACCATATCACCCGGTACCAGTTGTTGATCGTCGGGATCAAAGTAGTAGACTTTGCCTGCATCTTTAAATCGAACGCCGATTATCTCTGCCATGAAATCCTCCTCAATGACGCACAAAACCATGTGGTCAATAAATTCATATTTATATTTTGATTGATTTTAATAAGTGTGTTGTCGATAATATCCAAAAGAGAAATGAGTTGTGCTTGAGTTAAAACATTTGCAAGTTTTTGGCAACTTTCTGTTTTTGATATTACAGGAGTGCCGTAAGACAGCACAAGACTGTCACGTAAAATTACTTTTAAATTGTTCAGCGTATCTGTCATCATTTTTTTATCGGAGGAAAAACTTCCTATTGATGAAAGCAGCGGAAATTCCTTATGTGCAATCATAGCCAAAGCAATTTCATTTGCAAGCAACGCAATGTTTTCACCAGAAGAGCTTTCTGTTTCTGAATCAAGATGAAAAACGACAGCCCTTGAAAGAATCGTAGGAAGCAATGCCGCACACGATTGACACGTAAGAATAAACAACGTTGCTTGAGGCGGTTCTTCGAGAATCTTTAAAAAAGCGTTGCATGCCGGAAGAAGCATTTTATCTGCATCGTAAAGCACATATACTTTGGTATCAGATTCATTAGGCATAATGAAAGCATCGCTACAGATTTTCCGGATTTCTTCAATCGGAATTACCTCGGTTTTGCCTGCTTTCTGTGCATAATAAATGTCGCCATGAGATTTTCTCTCTGCTTTAATACAACCAGAGCAATCTCCGCAAGGCTTTTCCGCACTTTTGCATACAGCCCACTGAGACAGATATAAAGCGACTTCCTCTCGTGTTTTTGCATCTGCGCCTTCAAGAATAATAGCGTGAGGAAGACGATTCAGGCTCATCAAATTTTGGATCTCTTGCTGAATCTTCGGGCTTTCCAAAAGTGATTCACTCCAAAATAAATTTTTATATATTATAGTCGATTAATCTGAAAAGTGCACTTGGATTTGCGAGGCGATTTTTCGATACGCAAGGCGGAGGAGGACGGAATCCTGTCGGATTCCGACGATGACAACACAGCGTAGCGGAAAATAGACCGCTAAGGCGGTACAGTTTTCAGGTTAATTGACTATATAATGTATTATATCATAAAATCTGAAAAAATCTATACTTTAAAAAGTGGAAAGCTTTAAATACCATTAAATCAAATAAAATCCTTGTGATTCTTTGTCATCTTGTGCTATAATTTACTTAAATATTGACATTTTCGAGAAACTGAGGGATTTGATGTTTGGTAAGCGTATTGTTGTAAAAGTGGGTACTTCCACGCTGACATATGAAAACGGCAGACCACATCTTCATCGAATGGAGAAGCTGTGCCGTGTACTTTGCGATTTGCAGAATCGTGGCAGAGAAGTAATTCTTGTATCATCGGGTGCTATCGGTGTTGGTGTTGGAAAGCTGGGGCTTAAAAGCCGTCCTGAAAAAACAGCAGAAAAACAGGCGATGGCTGCAGTAGGACAGTGCGAGCTTATGTCTATGTATGAAAAATTCTGCTCTGAATACAACCGTACAGTTGCGCAGATGCTGCTTACTCGTGATGTGGTAGAGAACAACTCCACAAAACAAAATGTTATCAATACATTTAATACTCTTATTGATATGGAGATTATTCCTATTGTCAATGAAAACGACACTGTATCTATCGATGAATTGGAAGGGCAAAATTTCGGCGATAACGATATGCTTTCTGCTATTGTTGCCGAACTTACAAATGCAGATCTTCTTGTGATACTTACCGATATTGACGGACTGTACGACAGTAACCCACGTGAAAACAAAAATGCAAGACGAATTGCCAGAGTAGAGAAGATAACAAACGAAATTCACGAAATGGCAGGAGGTACAGGTTCTAACAGAGGAACAGGCGGAATGGCTACAAAATTGCTTGCGGCAGAATATGCAAACAAAAACGGTATTGACTGCTGTGTATTAAACGGAGAAGAGCCGAAAATCCTTTACAGTCTGCTTGCAGGTGAGGATGTAGGAACATTGTTTGTGGCAGGTAGCGACAATTAATGTTGCAGTGATTTAAATTAATAAGTTTTATTTAAGTTAGAAATTGAGTTTTTTATTTTGGAGGAATTTGTTATGACAATAATCCAACAAATGGGGCAAAGAGCCAAAGCCGCCGCTCGGGTGTTATCTGTTGCAGGTGGCAAAAAAGACGATGCGCTTGCAGCAATTGCAAAAGCACTTTTGGCGCATACAGATAAAATTATCAAAGCAAATGCCGTAGACCTTGAAAATGGCAGGAATAACGGACTTACCGATGCTCTTCTTGATCGTTTAAGCCTGAACGAGAGTCGTATTCAGGGAATTGCCGACGGTGTTTTAAAAATAGTAACGCTCAGTGACCCTGTTGGTGAAGTCCTTAGCGGAAAAACATTAAAAAATGGCTTGGAGATATCGAAAGTAAGGGTACCTCTGGGCGTAATCGGAATTATTTTTGAAGCAAGACCGAATGTAACCGCCGATGCTGCCACATTATGCCTGAAATCGGGCAATGCTGTTATTTTAAGAGGCGGCAAGGAAGCAATAAATTCAAATATGTGCATAACCAATATTATGCGCAACGCTGTTGAAAGTGTAGGATTACCTGCCGATTCTATTCAGCTGATTGAAGATACGACAAGAAATTCTTCAGTTGAGCTTATGGGCTTGTCTGAATATCTTGATGTTTTGATTCCAAGAGGCGGAGCAGGACTTATTAAATCTGTTGTTGAAAATGCAAAAGTACCTGTAATTGAAACAGGTGCAGGTAATTGTCACGTTTTTGTTGATGAAAGCGCCGATATTAATATGGCAGCTGAAATAATTTTCAACGCTAAAACTCAGCGTCCGTCCGTTTGTAATGCGATTGAATCAATACTTGTCCATGAAGCTGTTGCTCAAAAGGCATTGCCTGTTATAAAGACAAAACTCGATGAAAAGAACGTTGAGCTTAGGGGCTGTCAAAAGACTAAAGATATTCTTGGTGAATCTGTGGTTTTATCAACCGAGGAAGATTATTTTACAGAGTTTCTTAGTTATATATTAGCAGTGAAGGTAGTTTCAAACATTGAAGAAGCAATTGCCCACATTGCAAAATACAGTACAGGTCACAGTGAATCAATTGTTACAAGCGATTATAAAAATGCCGAGAAATTCACAGCGGAAGTTGATTCCGCAGCTGTATATGTAAACGCTTCAACTCGCTTTACAGATGGAGGAGAATTTGGTATGGGTGCGGAAATTGGGATTTCCACTCAAAAGCTTCACGCCAGGGGTCCTATGGGGCTTCAGGAGCTGACATCAATGAAATACATTATCCGTGGAAACGGGCAAATAAGATAAAAAAAGCGGGCGGGAATTTCCCGTCCGAAAATTTATATAGTCGATTTACTTGAAAACAAGGTGGAATAGCTTTTAGATTAATTAGCTATATAACCAAATACATCAATGCAAGAAGCAAGCCGGGGTCGGCAGATTCGTTAGATAATACCAGAATCAAGATTAAAAGAAGCGCACGCTCTTTATCTTGAAACAATGCGTCTAAAATGTCTGGTGATTTATGATGCTTTGCCTTTTCCGCAGGTGTATTATGTAGAGACTCTTTTTGCCTTGAATCATTTTTTTTATTTGAATTGTTTTGAAAACCATATCCGACATCACGAAACACATCTCTGCCTGGTTCTCTGTTAACATCACGTGGAGCGTCTCGTGAGGTGTTTTTTCCGCTTGAATATTGTGCAGCGTATTTGGCTCTTGCCTGCATTTCACGTGCACGACGGATGGCATCTTGTTGCATTCTTTCCATTTCCTCTTTACTTGTTGCCATGTTATCACCCCACTTGAAAGAATTGTTTGCTATTTCAGAATAAACCCTGTTCTCGCAGCATCGGTAAAACTTTTATTATCATAAGCATTTTTTTGGCTTCATCGATTTTCTGAGTCCGTGAACCGCTCAAAAACGGACGCAATGCCGATAAAAGCCTTGTGTTATCGTCTTCTTTATTTAAGCTGCTTAAAAGCGGAAGAAACTTCATGATCATTTCCATTATTTCAGGCGAAAATGGAAATTCGGAATCTGATGATGTTCCCGATTTCTTTGAAAAATCTTCGCCGCTTTCGGTTGAATCATGATTACCGTTTTCATCGTTGCCATTTAACAGCATACTGCTAAGCGCCTTGATTTGATCCATGGCATCGGGATCGCTTAATATTTCGGAAATTTTCCCGGAAAGATCATCCATTCTCTTTTCATTCCTTTCTTTCCAGCGGTTCGCATGGAATTTATACGAATATTATTTGCTTCCCTTGTCATTCATGAATTTCTTCATTAATGCCTGTGCTTGAGGGGAAGACAAAATTTTTTCGGTTTCTTCTTTGTTGCTTAAGATATCCTGAAGCTTTTTTGCTTGGTCGCTGTTCATGCTGCTGATCATATTTTTTATCATGCCGCTTTGCGCCGCAGATTTAAGTTTATCAGCGTCGGTACCAAGATTTTCTGATGCAGTTTTCATGATATCATCAAAGTTTTTATCTTTTTCTGACATAATAATCCACCCTTTATTTGATTTATTTTATGATTTCTTTTACCATAATATGATTGGAGGTGCCAAACTGTGCGTTTGCTTGTGGTTTCCGATACTCATGGGGATTTTTATAATTTAAACAAGGTTATTCTTGCACAACCGAAAGCGGAAGTAATTATTCATTGCGGAGACGGTGAACAGCAGGTTGAGGATTGCAAATCAGTTTACTCAAACCGTATGTTTTTAAGTGTTTGCGGCAATTGTGATTTTTGTTCGTCAAAACCGCCGACGATTATAAGGAACATCGCAGGGAAAACAGTTTTTATCACTCACGGTCATATGTTTGGTGTTAAAAGTGACACTGAACAACTCGTTTCAAAAGCAAAAGAACACGGAGCAGAAATTCTTCTGTTCGGACATACTCATCAACCTCTTTTAGATTATCGTGATGGCTTGTATATACTCAACCCCGGCAGTCTGAAAGGGCTTGACGGTACTTACGGTATTGTAGACATTACATCGGCAGGTATTGTCACAAATATAATTCATATTTGACTTTATTTAGCCTATACTCTTTTTATCATATTCAGTATATTTGGCAGGTGATACAATGGGATTTAAGCTTCCTTCGGGTGCATTAAGAATAATAAACAGACTTGAAGCAAACGGCTTTGAAGCGTTTGCTGTCGGAGGCTGTGTAAGAGATATGCTTATGGGAAAACAGCCGAAAGATTTTGACCTTTGCACAAATGCAAAACCTGAAGAGGTTTTGGAAGTTTTTGAGAACGAGAGAGTTATCAAAACCGGATTACAGCACGGCACGGTAACTGTTTTACTGGGCAAAAAACCATACGAGATTACAACATATCGTGTTGACGGTGAATACCTTGATTACCGCCGTCCGAGTGAGGTTCGTTTTGTAAAAAATATAAAAGAAGATTTAAGCCGTAGGGATTTTACTATTAATGCGATAGCCTATAACGAAATTGCTGGAATTATCGATTTTTTCGGCGGCGAAGAGGATATTGATAAAAAGATTATTCGCTGTGTCGGAGAACCCGATAAGCGTTTTAATGAAGATGCTTTGAGGATTTTACGGGCACTGCGCTTTGCAAGCATTACGGGATTCGAGATAGAAGAGAAAACAGGCAAAAGTATTCATAAAAACAGAAATTTACTTAGAAGCATTGCATCTGAACGTATCAATATTGAATTTTCAAAAATGCTGCAAGGGGAGCATGTACAGCATGTGCTTACTGAATATGCCGATGTAATCGCAGTTTTTATTCCCGAAATTGAGCCGATGTTTGGGTTTTCTCAGCACAGTGTCTATCATCATCTTGATGTCTGGCAACATACTGTATTGGCGGTAGCGTTATCTGAATCTGACAGGATCGTTCGCATTACTGCGTTTTTTCATGATATTGGTAAGCCTTCGTGCTTTACAACAGATAAGGAAAAACACGGCCATTTTTACGGCCATGCAAAGGTTGGCAGCGAAATAGCTGAAACTATTTTGAAACGCTTAAAGTTTGATAATGTTACGGTTGATACAGTAAAAAAGCTTGTTTTATATCATGATACCATGATTAATCCCGAAAACAAAAGCGTAAAGCGTTGGCTAAATAAAATTGGCGAAGATAATTTGCTACGCCTTTTAGAGGTACAGGAAGCCGACACAAAAGCCCATGCTACTTCTGTTATTGAAGACCGACTTCAAAAAAGCGAAGCAGTCAAAGCATGCATTGAAAACATAATAAATGAAAATCAATGCTTTTCATTAAAGAACTTAGCGGTAAACGGTGATGATCTTTTGAAAATCGGTTTCAATAGCGATGAAAAGCTCGGAATCACTTTAAACAGGCTTTTAAAACTTGTTTTGGAAGATCAACTTGAAAATGAAAAATCAGTTCTCTTAGAAGCAGCCAAAAAATGGAAAAATTAATTAAATTTTCTAAAAAGTTAATAAAACTATTTTATTTTTTAAAGATATATGATATAATATCACCAAAATACATATAATGTATTTTGAATGAATTAGCAGGAGGAATTACAGTGAAAATTGCCTATACTGCCAGAAAAGTTAACTTAAAAGATAATTTTAAGGAGCGTGTAGAGAAAAAACTTAAGAAGTTTGAAAGAATTTTCAGCGAGGATGCGGTTGCAAATGTTACAGTTACTCTAATGAAAAATCGTCAGACAGTTGAAATTACAATAATTGATCATAATTTGATTTACAGAGCGGAAAAAACTGAAGACGAAATGAATATCGCTCTTGATAAAGTAGCCGAAGTTTTAGGACGTCAGATGCGCAAAAACAAGACAAAACTTTTAAAACGGTCTCATTCAGGCGGGGTTTCTGAGTATTTCGATTTGCTTGAAGACGGCGATTCCGAAGATCAAAAGGAATATGAAGTTGCGCGTATCAAGAAAATTCCTGTACGGCCCCTTACAGTTGATGAAGCGATTCTCGAAATGAATATGGTGAATCATCAGTTTTACATGTTCATTAACGCCGAAACAAACCAAATTAGCGTGGTATATTGCAGAAATAACGGAGATTATGGTCTGCTTGAACCCACGTTTAACAGATAAAAGAATATATTATTAACAAATGCTATCGTGCGGCGGTAATGACCTGCCGCACGGTTTTTTTGCTGAATTTTGCTCGACAATTAGTTCGAAAAATGTTATACTGATTATCAAGATTTTAAAAAGGTATAGTTGATTAACTTGAAAAGTACACTTGGATTTGCGAGGCAATTTTTTGATGCGCAAGGCGGAGGAGGATGGAATCCTTTCGGATTCCGACGAGGACAACACAGCG
>JAUZPX010000068.1 GCA_030705695.1 Bacillota bacterium | reverse complement strand
TTTCCGAAGAGATTACAGTTTTTGCAATTCTTTTTGTTTGTTATAGGTGACTTGTCACCGCTGTTTTTTGACAGTCCTATTACGGCAGTAACAGATTTTACTGGTGTTAATAAATAACTTTCGTTTACTGAAAGACCAATTTTTCTCGGCGCATCCAAGAGCGTCAAAAATTCTTTTTGTACGCTTAGCGGATAATCTCCGTAACCCGGGCTAAAGCGGTTTGTCATGTTATATTCAGGAAATGCTGCTGCAATTTCACGCTCACATTCGTCACAAACCTGTTCAACCATAGCGCTTGCAAGGCTATCAAAAATTACAGCCTTAGACATATCTGATACTTGCTTTTTTGCAATTAGTGTGTCTACCGATGACCCAAGGGTAGCACACATCAAAATATGTATTTCACAGTGCTCAAGATGTTTTTGAATATCGTTGCCCAAAAACACATGAGCACATTCTTCAGGCTTAAAGGCACGAAAAAGCGACCTAGGTTCGGCACATTTAAGAAGTTCACTTTCGCATTTGCCGATAGTTTCCATAAGCTCTTTATTTTCTTCTTTTACGCCAAGATAGCGAAGTGCTTCGGAAATGACAATCTTTGCGATTTTCATAATTCTCCTCTTTTATAGTTGATCAACTATATAGTTAAACACGCCCTGTAAGCTGGCAGATTTTCTCTGCTACATCCGATTGGTTCATAGTATATAAATGGATTCCGTCCACATGGTTTTGCAGTAGGTCATTAATTTGTTCTGCCGCATATTCAATGCCTACTTTTTTAAGATCTTCGGGATTGTTTTCATATTTCTCCAAAAATGTCTTTATTTTTGGAGTCAATGTTGCACCGCAGAGAGTAACCATGCGCTCAATTTGATTCTTATTCATAATCGGCATTATGCCTGCTTGAATTGGCACTTTAATGCCGATTTTTTCTGCTTGTTCTAAGAAAGAATAAAAGGAGTTGTTATCGAAAAACAACTGGGAAATTAAATTTGTTGCTCCGTTATCAACCTTACGTTTAAGGTTTTGGAGGTCTGCTTCCATACTTTTGGCTTCCAAGTGCTTTTCAGGATAGCAAGCGGCAGAAACATCAAAATTATAGGATTTTTTTATATATGAAATCAAGTCGCAAGCGTATGGGAAATCATTATAAAACGGACGTTCTTCGTGTAAATCCCCACGCAGCGCCAGAATATTTTCAATGTTATTATCAAGTAGCGAGTTTAATATTAAATCAATTTCGGCTTTACAGCTCCCTACACAAGTAATGTGAGCCAGAGCTTCTATTCCATATGTATTTTTAATTTTAGAAGCAATTTCTACAGTTGCGTTCTGTACTCCTGTACCGCCTGCACCGAACGTAACGCTAATATAGTCTGGATGCAGTTTTTTAAGACTATCAATAGTATTATAAACCATCTCGATAGACGATGTTTTTTTAGGTGGGAAAACTTCAAAAGAAAACACAGGTTTTCCCGAATTAAATAATGTAGATATTTTCATGAGTACTCCTTAGTTATAGCAAAAGTATTTATTTCTCCGCAGGAGATGCAACGCATTTCTTTGCCTTGCAACAAAATCAGCTCGCCTCTTGAGTTAATGTCGACAGCTTTTCCCGAAATTGTTTCGTTACCGCAAACAGCTAAAACATTTTGGTTTATTGTGGAACAAAGCGATTTATATTCAAGCAAGCTGTCATCGTTTAATAAAAAGCCGTTTGCAAGCATTTGTTCCAGTTTATTTAAAATTGTTGCGGCTAATTTTGCTCGGTTTTGTTTTTGCCCTGTTGATAAAAACAGAGATGTGGCTTTTTCGCTTAGGTCGTCGCCGAAAAACTCATTATTTACATTGATGCCAATTCCTATGACTATAAAGTCCACCATATCAGCTTGTGATGATGTTTCAGTAAGGATTCCGCAAACTTTTTTTCCATTAATAAGGATATCGTTTGGCCATTTGATTTTTGCATTTACATCTGCAAAACCGTTGATTGCTTTACATACGGCAAGCCCGCTGAGTTGCGTTACAGCAGCAATATCAGACGGCGGAACATATGGGCGCAGTAAAACCGAAAGATAAATTCCAATACCCTGGTTTGACTGCCAGTTTCTTTGAAGACGACCTTTTCCATCGGTTTGCATCTCGCTAATAACAGCAAGACCATGCTCGGCGCCTTCTAAAGCTGATTTTTTTAAATACCGATTGGTAGAGTCAACCTCGGAAAGCGAAATAATTCGCTTTCCGAGCGTTTTTGTATGTAAATACTCTGCTATTTCAAGTTCACTGAGCAAGTCAGGTGAACGCTGCAACAAATACCCCTTGTTTGTTACGGAATCGATAATGTATCCGTCTGTTCTCAGGGACTTTATTGCTTTCCACACAGCGGCACGCGATACACCGAGCGATTTGCTGAGTGATTCGCCTGAAATATATTCGGTTGTATGTTTTAATGCCTTTAAAACGTCGTTTTTCATTTTAATTTTTATAGTCTTTTCAATTTATTATTTAATTATATTTTACAAGGCGTTTTTGCGTATAAAAAAGTGCCAGAGAAATCGGAACTGACAAAATAATCGCAGCCAATGCTTCAAACAGGAAGTTTGTAAAAAGAATTGACGCAAACGCCCAGGATAATCCTGATTTTACAGGGTAAATGATTGCCAAGGCTCCCAAAACGAAAATAGTATTTGTTGCTGTTCCCAATAATGCCGAAAGCCCGATGGCGAAAACCTTGCCGACTGTTTTCTGAAAGTATTTTGCAAGCAGATAAAAAACTCCTGCAGCGACAAAACCCAGTAAAATACGGGGAATAACTGAAATAATAGGGTTTATAAACAGCGGGTCGGTAATAGATACGGGAAAGACAGCGGCTCTTATCTCACAAGCAAAACCCATGATAGCGCCTAATGCCGTTCCGAATCGAGGTCCCAGCACTATTCCTCCGATGATTACCGGAATATGGACAGTTGTGATTGTGAACAGCGTACCAACCGTAATCATTCCAATCGGAGTGAATGTAAGGATGATAATTAACGCTGTAAAAATGCCCATGAGTGCCAGGTTTACTGTGTTGATTTTTTTTGTTTTCATAAAAATTCCTCCTGTTGCTGCCCCGAAAAAACGGGTGTAGCTCAAAATTTAATTTTTATATTAAAACGTATGCTGAAATATTTCGATAAATATTATCGATTTAATACAGATACGATAAAGCGTCATAAATAAACATTTGGTGGAGTGTTGTTGGAATTTGCAAGCTTAATTTTTTTCTCTTTGTTTTTTTCGTATAAAATGCGAAGCCCCTCAAGAACAAGAATGTCGCACAGTTCAACTTCTCTTCGGCAGTTTTCGGCAATAAGAGGTGAAAAACCTCCTGTTGCAATTACTGAGCATTTCTTTTGGAGTTCGCTTTCAATGCGGTCGCACATACCATCAATCATTGATGCCGTTCCGAATACAGTGCCGCTTTTCATGCTATCGGATGTGTTTGTGCCGATAACCCGTTTCGGTTTTTCAAAGCTTATAGATTGAAGCAAAGCGGTATTTTGTGTAAGAGCGTTCATTGAAATACCGATACCAGGGATAATAACACCGCCGAGAAAATTGTTATTTTCATCAATTACAGAAATTTTTGTTGCAGTTCCGAGATCAATTATAATACAAGGAGTTTCATAGAGATTTACCGCTCCGACAGCGTCTGCGACAAAGTCTGCGCCAAGAGTAGAAGGGTCGTCAATCTTTATATTCAGACCCGTTTTGATTCCAGGTCCGACAATCATAGGAGGTTCACCGATAATCTGAAAAATCGCATCGGAAAGCGCCGTTGTCAGCGGCGGAACTACCGAGCAAAGCATTGCTCCGTCAATTTTAGATGTGTCAATATTATATACTGAGAACATGCAGCTTAGATCTACAGCATATTCATATTTTGTTTTATTTCGGTCGGTGGCAAGACGTGATTCAAAAAAAAGTTCGTTTCCGTCATAAACCCCGATTGTGATATTTGTATTGCCGATATCAAGAACAAGAATCAAGTAATTCAACTCCTTTTGTTGAATTATATCAATAACAGAGGCTTATGGCAATATTTTTTTTATATACCGCTTTGATTTATATTTCCCTGAATGAAAATAAAAGAGAAAAATCTATGGTAAACTGTTATCGTTGAATGGGTTTCAATTTTACTTTGCTGAAAAGAGCGGCATAGTTTTTGGAGGATGGAAAATGGATCAAAATGAAAAGCTTGCACTTCAGAAGATTGCTTGCAAGACGAGAATGGGTGCAATTATAGGAACTTTCCACGCTAAATCAGGGCATCCTGGCGGATCGCTTTCGTCTGCTGAGATTTTTACTTATCTTTATTTTAAAGAGATGAATGTGTTCCCGAAAGATTCCAAAAATCCTAACAGGGATCGCTTTGTACTTTCAAAAGGGCATTGCTGCCCAGGTTTGTATGCAGTGTTGGCGCAAAAAGGATATTTTGCATTTGAAGAGCTTGAAAGATTGCGCCATATTGGAGCAATTTTGCAGGGGCATCCCGATATGAAAGGTACACCGGGTATCGATATGAGTACCGGTTCGCTTGGGCAAGGCGTTTCAGCTGCTTGCGGAATGGCGAAAAACGCAAAGATGGACGGCCTTGATTACCGTGTATATGCACTTTGCGGTGACGGCGAATGCGAAGAAGGACAAGTTTGGGAGTCTGCCATGTTTGCAGCTCACCATAATTTAGATAATTTATGTTATATTATCGATTGCAACGGTTTGCAAATTGACGGTACCGTTGCCGAGATTGGCGGAATTGAACCGCTTGATAAAAAATTTGAAGGTTTTGGTTTCGAAGTAATAAAAATTGACGGTCACAATTTCGATGAGATTGAAGAAGCTTTCAAAAAAGCAAAACAAATTAAAGGCAAGCCTACTGTTATTATTGCAAAAACGGTTAAAGGCAAAGGCGTTTCCTTTATGGAAGATAAAGTGGATTGGCACGGTGTTGCTCCAAACAAAGAGCAGTTTGAAACCGCCATGGCAGAGCTTAATGCTCAAATGGCTGCTTTGGAAGGAGGCAATGCATAATGTCAGAGATAATTACAAAAGCAACAAGAGAAAGCTTCGGTATGGCACTGTGTGACCTTGCCGCGTCTAACAAAGATATCGTTGTACTTGATGCCGATTTGGCAGCTGCTACAAAAACATCGATTTTCAGAAGCAAATATCCAGACCGCTTTATAAATTGCGGTATTTCCGAATGCAATATGATGGGTATTGCAGCAGGTTTGGCTTCATGCGGAAAAATCCCCTTTGCTGCATCTTTTGCCATGTTTGCAACAGGAAGAGCATATGAGCAAATTCGCAATTCTATTGCATACCCGGCACTTAATGTAAAAATAGCCGGTTCCCATGCGGGTATTTCTACAGGCGAGGATGGTGCTACCCACCAATGCTGTGAGGATATAGCGCTTATGCGCACTCTGCCTGGTATGGTTGTTTTAAATCCTGCCGATCACTTTGAAATGATTGAGGCAGTTAAAGCTTCAATTGCTCATAACGGACCTGTATATTTACGTCTTGGACGTTTGGCAATCGATAGCTTTAATGACCCTGCAACATATAAATTTGAGCTTGGTAAGGGTATTCAGCTTCACGACGGAAACGATATTACCGTTATAGCTTCTGGTTTGGTTGTTAATGAAGCTTTAAAAGCTGTACGTGAACTTGAGGCTCAGGGCATTAATGCAAGGCTTATTAATATTCATACAATAAAGCCGATTGATAAAGAAATTATTGTTAAGGCAGCTAAAGAAACAGGTCATATCGTAACTGTTGAAGAGCACAATATTATCGGCGGATTAGGCGATGCTGTCTGTGCAGTTACAAGCGAACTTTGTCCCGTACCTGTTACAAAAATCGGTGTAAACGATCAGTTCGGATTCTCAGGTCCGGCTAAAGAGCTTCTCGAACTCTTTGGTCTTTGCAAAGAAAATATTGCTAAGATCGTTGCAGGAATTGTAGCAAAATAAAATTTAATATTGACAACTATAAAAGCATATATTATAATATCGAAAAACAGAAATTGAACAGGCGAAAGCCGGGCCTTAATGAGGCAGCAGATTGATATTTGACATCTGCGGGACAACAAAAATCCCGCAGATGTTTTTTGTTATACATTTTTAAGAGAAATTATATAATTCTAAAAGCGGAGGCGAATTTCATGGGCGACAAAAAACCAAATGGAATCACCACAGAACAAGCAGCAAAACTTCAGCAGCAATATGGGAAAAATGAGCTGAACCTTGAAAAAAAGCAAACTTTTTTTCAAAAGATTCTGCATACATTGACTCAGCCGATGTTTTTATTGCTGCTTATAGCATCTATTATATATTTTTTGTTGGGGGAACCTCGTGACGGTGCAATAATGCTGATTTTTGTTGCGGTTATTATAGCAATAGAAATCATTCAGGAGTGGAAAACCGACAAAACTCTTAATGCACTAAAGGATTTATCAGCGCCGACAGTTACCGTTATTCGGGACGGGGAAGAAAAGCGGATTATGAGCGCAGATCTTGTCCCCGGTGACGTTATGATTATTTCCGAAGGCGTTAAAATACCTGCCGACGGAACGATAATTAAATGCAGCGACCTAAGGGTAGATGAGTCCTCGTTAACAGGTGAAACTCTTGGTGTTTGGAAAACAACAGAGCGAAAAGAAGACGAAGCCGCAGAATATTGGCGACGTGATTACTGCTATGCAGGTACGCTTGTCACTCAGGGCAGCGGATTAATTCTTGTTGATAAAATCGGACGTGAAACAGAATACGGAAAAATCGGCGTTAATGTTGCAGAAGCACCTGAACGTCCCACACCTTTGGAAAAACAGGTCAATCGGCTTGTGCAAAGGTGTTCAATAATTGCCATAGTATTTTTCTTGTTGGCGATTTTTCTGACATTTCTCGATATTGCCGACCATGAAATGAAAGACAGAATCATTCAAAGCATTTTGTCGGGTATTACGCTTGCCATGGCTATGATACCTGAGGAATTTCCTGTCGTACTTGCCGTGTTCCTTTCTATGGGAGCATGGAGACTGGCTAAAAAGAATTCGCTTATCCGAAAGCTTCCTGCTGTCGAAACGCTTGGTGCTGTTTCGGTTCTGTGCGTTGATAAAACAGGAACGATTACAATGAATCAGATGGTCGTTCAGGATACATGGGCTATTGATGGCGATGAAATGAATCTGTACGAAATTATGGGGCTTGCCTGCGAAACAGAAACATACGATCCTATGGAGCAGGCAATGCTAAACGTTTGTAAGGAAAATGGAATAACAAGAGAGCATTTGTTTACAAGTTCTTTTGTTTCAGAGTATGCTTTTACAAACGAATTAAAGATGATGGGCCATGTTTGGGTTCATGAGGGCGAAATTGTAGTTGCGGCAAAAGGTTCGCCCGAATCAATTTTATCATTATCAAGATTAAATAAAGATGAGCATGAAATTATTAATAAAAAAATAAAAGAAATGTCAGATAAAGGGCTAAGAGTTATTGCAGTCAGTATGATGAAGCCGAAATCAGAAGAAGAAATCCCGTCTGATATTATGGAATGCTCCCTCGATTTCTGCGGATTGATTGGCTTGCTTGATCCGCCGCGCAAAACCGTAAAGGACGATATTGCGCAGTGTGTTCGTGCGGGAATCCGTGTGGTAATGATTACTGGTGACAATGGTATGACAGCCTCAGCCATTGCAAGACAAGTGGGTATTCGAAGCGATCTTGTCTGCACAGGCGATGAGCTTTGCAGTATGTCTGACGAAGAATTACAAAGTAAAGTCAAAGATACATGTATTTTCTCTCGTGTGCTTCCAGAGCATAAAATGCGTATAGTGCAGGCACTGAAAGAAAACGGAGAAATTGTTGCCATGACAGGTGACGGAGTAAACGATGCCCCTGCTTTAAAATACGCCGATATCGGTATTGCAATGGGCGGCCGTGGTTCTGAAGTATCAAGAGAGGCAGCGGATTTAATTCTTCTGGATGATAACTTTTCAACTATAGTCGATACTATTAAAGACGGACGTAGGATTTACGAAAACATCAAAAAAGCCGTAGGATATATTTTTACAATTCATATTCCAATTGCATTTGCCGCACTTTGTGCGCCGCTATTAAAGATGAGCCCCTCTTGCTTACTGTTGTTACCTGTTCACATTGTGCTTATGGAATTGATGATTGACCCCACTTGCTCTATTGTATTTGAGCGTCAGCCGTCTGAGCGCAATATCATGAATAAAGCCCCTCGTGACCCGAAAGAAGGGATTTTATCAAGATATATTCTGATGAAAAGTGTGATTCAGGGTATTGCTATCTTTCTTGCATCATTTTTAACTTACTTCTTTGTTATGAATGGTTCTGAGCAGAATGCACCCTTGGCACGTACAATGGGGCTATCAATAATAATCTTGGCGAATTTGTTTTTGGTTCAGGTTAACAGTTCCGATACGGATTCAATATTAAAATCCGTGAAGATACTTCTTAAAGACCGTGTTATCTTGCTTATAAATTTTGTTACGATATTGGCTCTGGCAATCGGCATTTACACGCCTTTTAAAGTTATCTTGCAATTTACTTCGCTTAGTTTCTTTCAAATTGTTCTTGTGGTTGCCATAGCGTTTGTATCTGTCGGCTGGTATGAGATTATAAAGTTTATTACAAGAAGAAGGATAAAGAATATAAATTAAAAAAACAGGCAGCAAGATATTTCTTGCTGTCTGTATTTTTACCAGTTACGTTGTCTTACGGCGTCATCGATATTTATATTTACATCAAAATAAATAAGTATTGTCTTTATGGTTTCCATAATAGATTCACGTGCTGCCGTTTCAATTTCGCTGTCGCTTTCTTCGAATTCAGCCTGCATATCGTTAATGTGCCGTGTTAGCTCATCAAGCTCTTGCTGAATTTCTTCAAGAGAATGACTTCCTGTTTCAAGATAAACAGTTAGTTCAATTATAAATTCTTTTAACTTATCAACAAGAAATTTCGGGAAATATTCGTCATCGTACATATCTTTTAAAAATTCATCTGAGTTTAATTTGCCTCCGGCAAAAATTTCGTTGATCATTTTATTCCTCCTTGCGGTAATGCTCTTCTTACTTTAATTTCATAAATGTCTTAATAGTAAATCGTGCAGGTTTATAAAGAAAGCCCTCTAAAGTTTTGCTAACGTTTTGAAGTTCATTGCGAATTTGTATTTTTTGCGGACAATGTGTTTCGCATTTACCGCATTTTTTGCAAAGTGAGGCGTTACTTGATTTAACACGCATACTTGTTTGCATCAAATATTTTATAAAGGATGGCATCTTTCCTGTAATTTCCCTGTCGTTATATAATGCAAAACAAGTTGGAATGTCTACGCCGAAAGGGCAGGGCATACAGTAATTGCAACCTGTACATGGAACTTTAATTGTTTTTTCAAGAATTTCCTGTAGTTTTGAAAAGAGATCCAACTCTTTTTCAGTAAATTCGTTTGCCTGAGCTTCGCTTGCCACACGAATGTTTTCGTCAAGCATTTCCATTGAATTCATGCCCGAGAGAACCACTGTAACTTCAGGCTGATTCCAAAGCCATCGGAATGCCCATTCAGCAGGGGAGCGTTTTACGTCAGCCTGCTCCCAAACTTTATAAGCTTCTTTAGGCAAGCTGTTTACCAGTCTGCCACCACGCAGAGGTTCCATAATAAAAACAGGAAGACCTTTCGATGCGGCGTACTTAAGACCGCTCTTTCCGGCTTGTTTGTTTTCGTCTAAATAGTTATATTGGATCATGCAGAATTCCCAATCGTAAATGTCGACAAGTTTAACAAATTCTTGCTTGCCTCCGTGATAGGAAAAACCGATATTCTTAATTTGTCCGCTTTTTTTCTTTTCGGCTATCCAATCAAGAACGCCAAGATCAACAAGTCTGTTCCAGACCTTTACGTCTGTAAGCATATGCATGAAATAATAGTCAATATAATCTGTTTGAAGCCGTTGAAGCTGCGCATTAAAAATCTTGTCAAAATCCTCTCTCTTTTTAATAAGATAAGGAGGCATTTTGGTTGCGAGCTTTATACGCTCACGATATCCGTTTGAAAGAATTTTGCCGAGAACGA
>JAUZPX010000067.1 GCA_030705695.1 Bacillota bacterium | reverse complement strand
TCATTGCGTGAAATTTTAATAGGTACAAAAAGGCCTGTAAAAGCAGAACTCATTACGATTGAAGGCATGGTTAATAAAGAAGGCTTGTCAATTACTGCAATCAATCAAATTATGAATACAGAGCTTGTTTATAAGACGAGCGAGGAACTGTTTGAATTAATAAAATTGTCGGTAATGTCAATAGCTGAACTTGTTGAAGTAGATACGTTTGAAAAAGCTATAAATATGGCTTTTTCGGGATTCGCTATTTTAGCTGTTGACGGTTGCAATAAAATGTTTGCCATTGGAGTTCAGGGATTTAACTTTCGAGGAGTTTCTGAGCCTGAGTCGGAGGTTGTTCAGCGAGGTTCCCGTGAGGGGCTTGTCGAGCCTGTCCGAGTAAATATGAGTATTATTCGCCGAAGAATAAAAAACCCGAAATTCCGCATGGAAACAATGACAATCGGGACGTTAAGCAAAACAGAAATCTGTCTTTGTTATTTGGATGAAAAAGTACCTAAAAGAGTTTTAGCAGAAGTAAAGGCAAGACTAAAAAACTTTACGGCAGAAACTGCATTGGCAGCTGGATATTTAGTGCCGTTTTTGGAAGATAAAAAAGACTACTCTCTTTTTTCATGAGTAGGAATGTCAGAGCGCCCGGACACTATTGCAGGAAAAATAGCAGAGGGCAGAGTTGCGATTATTGTAGACGGAACGCCAAGCGTTCTAATTGTACCTCATCTTTTTATTGAGAATTTTCAAACCCTTGAGGATTACTCTCATAGGGCATATTACGCTACATTTGCGCGTTGGCTTAGGTATCTTGCATTTTTCTTCGCTGTTTTCTTACCTGGTTTGTATGTATCAATGGCAAGTTATAATCCTGAACTTTTTCCCGAAAAACTGTTAGGTCAAGTTGCAACCGCAATAGGAAGTACTCCTTTAACGATCATGCCAGAAGTTCTTGTAATACATTTTTTATATGAAATCATGCGTGAAGCTGGTTTGCGTTTACCCAGACCGCTCGGGCATGCGGTAAGTATAGTGGGAGCGCTTGTAATAGGGCAGACAGCCGTAAGCGCAGGACTTATCGGTGCGCCGACATTAATGGTTGTAGCAATTTCCGCAATATGTTCTTATGTAATCCCCGATTTATATGCACCGATTTCATTTTTAAGGCTTGCGTTTATTGTAATTGGAGGAATAGCTGGTTTGTGGGGTATTGTATTGCTGTTTTGCGCAATACTTGTAAATATCTGCGCCAAAAAAAGCTTTGGAGTTCCTTTTACAGCTCCGATTGCGCCGTTTTCCTGGTTTGGTATGCGTGATGTTTTTATAATGGCAGGCTGGAAAACGCTTTCTAAAAAACGAGATGTTTTTCAAGATATTCCTCAATAATCGTTAGGAGAATGTTTTATGCTAAATAAAGGGAAAATCTCGGTTTCACAGCTGTTTGTAATGTTATTTATTTGCAGAGTTGTAGTATTGATTAATTTTGGTACGTATCTTACATCAGTAAATTATGTTGGAGATACTGTTATTTCAGCTGTGATTTCTTATTTTTTGACGTTCCTTTTGGCATTACCTATATACTTTCTGTATAAACGAAACAGTAATTTCGATATTTATGACTTTTTTAATAGCTCGTTCGGAAAATATAGTGCATTTTTAATTTTAATTTATGTAGTCTATTATCTTTATATCTGTTCATACTCACTCTCACTTTACGATTTATTTGTTACAGATGTTTTGAATCCAAAAACTTCAATATTAGCACTTTCGATTGCGGTACTGGTTACTTCTGCGTATGGAGCATGGAAAGGACTTGAAGCGCTGGCGAGAACTTCAGGAATTATTTTGTTTTTAATTTGCCTTGGATTTATTTTCTTGTTTTGCACTCTTACACCGCAGGTCGATAAACTTAATTTCCGCCCAATGTTTTATGATGGTTATAATAATTTAAATAACGGAACTGTCTATATGATCTCACGTTTCTCGTATATATCTATAATTGCTATGCTATTGCCATATTTCAAGGGAAAAGTCAAAAAGGGCTTCTTTATTTGGAACACAACCTCAACGCTTCTTATAATGGCCGTAATTATTTTATTGACCGGAATTTTAGGAGATTATATCTCTACTCAGCCTTTTCCCGTATATACCTTGACAAGTATGGCAAGTTTAGGCGTATTACAGCGGCTTGACGGACTTTATCTCGGCATGTGGACAGCAGGAATGTTTATAAAATTATCAGTATATATTTTTGTTTCGGCACTTTGCGTTGAAAAAATATTTTCAAAAAATGCTGGAAAAATCGCTATTCTTATTAATTCTGCCATAGTGCTTGTTGTTTGCAATCTTGCAATAGCTCATAAGGAGCTTATTCGTATTATTTTCAATCAAAATATAATGTTGGCTTTTGTTATATTAACTGCGTTTTTGCTTCCATTATTTGCTCTGTTAGGAGATATTATCAAAAAAAAGGTGATGCAGTAATGAAAAGAGTAATAGTATTTATTTTAGTAATAGTTACTCTTTTGCTTTCGTCAGGTTGCGGCCAAGACACGAAGCTTGACGAAAAGCTTATTATCGAGGGAATAGGCATTGATATATCAAACGGTAATTATTACATTTCTATTCAGGCAATGAACACGCAGCAATCCGAAGCAGCAAACAGCAACGGAATAGTGATTGGGGCAACAGGTCAAACAATCCTCGATGCTATGACAAATGCTGTTCAAAAAACAGGAAAAAGCCTTTTGTACAGTCAAAATCTATTTATTATTTTAAGCGAAAAAGCTTGTAAAAACAGTTTAACTGATCCGTTAAATTTCTTTATAAGATATTTTCAATCAAGGTCATCTGTTGATGTTTTTATTAGCAAAGTACCTGCACAAGACATTATGTCTGCCGAGAGCGCACAAAGTATCGAATTGCTTGTTAATGCTGAAGAGAGAAGCGGTAGAGTTATTCGCAGCAGTCTGATAAATATAATCAGCGCAGAACGAAATACGACGTCGGATCCAAGAATTCCTGTATTAACATTAGAAAAAAAGAAGAATATAACTAATGTAACAACTGACGGAACGGCTGTTTTCTCAAAAAATAAATTTGCAGGCTATTTAAATAATGACGAAACTCTCGGGGCTTTGTTTATTCTTGGAAAAGCAAATAATGCTGCTACAGTTTGTAATGGGATGTCTTGTTATATAGATAATTCAAAAAGTAAGGTTTCCGTTTCCGTTATAAATGGAAAAATCACTTACACAATTGATGTAAATGCACAATGTAATGCGTTTGATACAAAAAAAACAATCTACGATTATGATGTTAGAAATGCATTTCAAAATAGAATTTATAATCTTATAACGGAAGCAATAAATAAATCTGTCGGTGATTACAGCGCGGATATTTTCGAATTTGGCAAGCTGCTTTTGCAAAAAGAGCCTGCAAAGTATAATTCCATAAGTAATTTTAGCGATGCACTAAAAAACGCCTCTTTTGACATTTCTGTAAAAGTAAAACCGGTAGCTTAAGGGAAAAATATCAAAAAATGATAAAATATACATTTTTGTACTTTAAAAATTACTGATTTTGCGGTATAATAATTTGGATTATAAAAAAGGTTGTGTGAATAATGCCAAAAGATTTTACCGTACCTCTTACACGAATCATTAAAGAACTTTCTTTGGAAACAGAGTATATGCCTGTAAACCCTGATGAAATCTTAATTTCATCTATGGATGTTAATCGCCCCGGTTTGGAGCTTACAGGTTATCTGGATTTTTTTGACAACACCAGAATTCAGATTTTAGGTAATACCGAGCATGCTTTTCTTGAAAGATTCAGCAAAGAACAACACAGCCATGTTGTTGAGAAGATTTTTGAATTTAAGCCGCCTGTTGTAATAATTGCTCGCAGCATTGAACCATCATCTGAATTAAAAGCTGCTGCCGAAAAATACAGAGTTCCGATACTGCGTTCAAGCGATACAACATCAAGTCTTTCAGCAGCGCTTGTTTCTTATTTGAACGTTGAGCTTGCACCGAGAATTACTCGCCATGGCGTACTTGTTGAAGTATACGGCGAAGGCATTTTGCTTATCGGAGATAGCGGTGTCGGTAAAAGCGAGACGGCTATCGAGCTTATAAAGAGAGGACATCGTCTTATTGCAGACGATGCCGTTGAAATCAGAAAGGTTTCACGCAAATCGTTGGTGGGATCATCACCTGAAAATATTCGACATTTTATTGAGCTTCGCGGTATCGGCATTATTAATGCCCGCCGTATTTTTGGTATGGGTGCCGTTAAATTAACTGAAAAGATTGATATGGTTATCAATCTGGAAATTTGGGACAATTCAAAAGTGTATGACCGAATGGGAATGGACAGCGAATTTATGGAGATTCTAGGAATTGAAGTTCCTGTTTTGACCATTCCGGTAAAACCTGGAAGAAACTTGGCAATTATTATTGAAGTTGCCGCTATGAATAACAGACAGAAGAAAATGGGTTACAATGCAGCTAAAGAGCTGTTGTCAAGCCTCGGTATGGATTCTTCAACAATTGAAGAAAACGTTTCAAAGAACACGATAGAGTGGGTGTAACTGCATGAACATCATTGCCGATTTGCATACTCATACCATTGCCTCTACACACGCATATGCTACTGCAACAGAGATGATTAAAGCTGCTGCTGATATGAATCTTTATGCAATTGCGCTTACAGATCACGGGAGAAAAATGCCTGGTTCACCAGGAGCTTATTATTTTGACAGTCTTTCGGCTATTCCGTCGCGTTTATTTGGAGTTCGTGTTCTAAAAGGAATTGAAGCAAATATTATTGATTATAAAGGGAATCTTGATACTGACGCAAATACCACTCATTCTCTTGATTGGGTTGTTGCTTCTATGCACGCAAATATTCTTGAGGGTAATCAAGGCGTTGACACTTGTACGGAAACTTGGCTGAATGTTGCGAAAAATCCTGATGTAAATGTAATCGGTCACAGCGGTTCTCCTGAATTTAGGTACGATTACGAAAAAGTTATACCTGAGTTTGCAAGAAACGGAAAACTTGTTGAAATTAATAACGGTTCTTTTCGTTTTAGAAAAAGCTCAATGAGTAATTGTATTGAGATTGCAAAAATCTGTAAAAAAGTCGGTGCTCGTATTGTTGTGAATACCGACGCACATTTTTGGACAGTTGTCGGTCATGCAGAAGAAGCACTTAAGATGCTTGATGAAATTGATTTCCCAAAAGAACTTATTGTAAATGCACAAGAAGAAACGATTAAGGCTTATTTATGCGAGAAAAATATCCCACTAGAATAAAAAATTGGGGGTATCTACATAATGGATTTAAAGCAGGAACTGATGAATTTCGCAAAAGAATACGATTGCCTTGCTTTATTTGACGAACCCATGTCTAAACATACGACATTTAAAATCGGCGGAAATGCCGATGTGTTTATAAAAGTTAGTAATATTCAAACTTTACAGGCTCTTATCGAGCTTTGTAAAACAAATAAAATATCATTTTTTATTCTTGGAAAAGGTTCTAATTTGCTTGTAAGCGATGAAGGTCTTAGAAAAGTTGTTATTCAGCTTGCTGGTGACTTTTCCGCCATGAAATTTATAAGTCATACCGAAGTTTATTGCGGAGCAGGAATAAGTCTTTCAGCCTTATGTATTGAAGCAAGAGAACACTCTCTTTCAGGTATTGAATTTGCATTTGGGATTCCAGGTTCTGTTGGTGGAGCCGTTTATATGAACGCCGGTGCATATGGCAGCGAGATTAAAGATGTAATAAAAAGCGTAACAGTTTTAAATGAAGACGGAAAAGTCGAAGTTATTAATTCCGAGCATTTGAATTTTTCATATAGACACAGCATTTTTTGCGAAAATAATTACATTATTCTTGGTGCAACATTAATATTAAAAGAAGACTATAAAGAAGAAATTGGAAACAGAATGGATGGCTTTATGTCACGGCGCAAGGATAAACAGCCGTTAGAGTATCCAAGTGCTGGCAGTGTGTTTAAACGCCCTGAGGGAAACTACGCCGGTACACTGATTGAAAGTTGCGGCTTAAAAGGAAAGCAAATTGGCGGTGCATGTGTCAGCGAAAAGCATGCAGGTTTTATAATAAACAAAGGTGATGCAACTTGCAACGATGTTTGCCGCTTAATTGAAGAAATAAAAAATACCGTAAAAGAGCAATCAGGATATGATTTAGAACAGGAATTAAAGGTAATCGGTTAATATAAAAACACAGTGAAAATGAGGTGAATATATGAACTTTGTTGTTGTAACAGGACTTTCAGGCTCAGGAAAAACCTGTGCTCTTCATGCACTTGAAGACATTGGTTATTATTGTGTTGATAATATTCCTCCCGTATTGATTCCTGTATTTTACGATCTTTGCGATAAATCTAACGATAAAAATATGAAGAACGTTGCAATTGTAACTGATATTCGAGGCGGAGAAGTTTTCGACAGCCTTTATGATGCACTGAAAACTCTTTCAAGAAATAAACAGGAATTTAAAATATTGTTTATTGAAACAAAAGAAGATATTCTTCTTCTGCGTTACCGCCAGACTAGAAGAAAACATCCGCTAAGCGATACATCTTTTGGATCAACAGAAACTGCTATTGCAAACGAAATCAAGCTCTTGTCGCCGCTAAAAGAGATGGCATCATATATTATTGACAGCTCCTATTTAACACCGTCACAGTTAAAAGAGCGTATTACAACACTTTTTCTCGGGAATATTTTTTCTGGACTTACAATTACATGTATTTCTTTCGGCTTTAAGTATGGTATTCCGCTAGAAGCGGATCTTGTTTTTGACGTACGTTGCCTGCCAAATCCGTTCTACATAAAAGAACTGAAAAATTTAACAGGGCTTGATGATGATGTACGTGAATATGTTATGAAATGGGATCAAACAAAAGGTCTTCTAAAGCGAATAATTGATTATCTTGATTATTCTATGCCGCTTTATAAGGATGAGGGAAAAAGCAATCTTGTAATTGCTATCGGTTGCACGGGCGGCAAACACCGTTCTGTAACTCTTTCGGGAAAAATATTTGATTACCTTATTGAAAAAGGGCAAAGAGTATTGATACATCACAGAGATATCTGGAAAGTTTAAAATATTGCGGTGAATAATACCGAAGAGGGGGTACGCCGATGTCTTTTGCTTCGGATGTTAAAAAAGAACTTTGTAAACATTATTCAGACAATCCTGATGTTCAAAGAGCAGAATGCTATGGTCTTTTACTTTTCGCTAAAAAGTTTTCGTATCGGCAAATATCTCTTTCAACTGAAAACAGTAATGTAGCAAATCGATTTATGGATCTTATCTCAAAAAATATGAATTCCATAGTTGAAAAGAAAAGTACATTGTTTTCAAAAAATAGCGAATCAAGTTTAATTACTCTAATAATCCCACAACAGAGCGATTGCAACCGAATTTTTGAAGGATTCGGGCATACTGATAACGAAATTAATCTTCGTATTAACCGTGCCAATATTGAGGATGACGAATGTATTAAGGCTTTTCTTTGCGGAGCTTTTTTGTGTTGCGGTACGGTAACTGACCCGAATATTGATTATCATATTGAATTTGTAATGCCATACAGAAATTTATGCAGCGACCTTTGCAAGCTTATTTCTGAAGTACCTGAACTTTCTATTACACCAAAAATTATTGTTCGAAAAGGCAGCTTTGTTGCTTATATAAAAGGCAACAATAAAGTTGTCGATTTTCTTACGTATATTGGTGCGCCGATAAAGGCAATGGATATTATTGAAACGAAAATAATTAAAGAAATTCGAAATGAATTAAACAGAAAGACAAATTCTGAAGTTGCAAACATGCAGCGCACAGCGACCGCAGCTGCAAAGCAAGTGCGGGCAATTGAGAAAATAAAAACAAAAATGGGATTTTCTTCATTACCTGACGAACTTCGAGAGCTTTGTAATCTCCGAATTGAAAACCCAGAGCTTTCGTTAAAAGAGCTAGGAGAAAAATTAAGACCGAAAATAAGCCGCTCAGGTGTAAATCACAGAATGCAAAGAATTATTGAAATATCTGAAAGTTTAAAATAATCCGTGAAAGACAGGAAAGTAAAATGAATAAGAATATTAGTTATGAGGAAGCTGCAAATCGGTTAGAAGAAATTGTGGACGAGCTTGAAAAAGGAGAACTTCCTTTAAATAAATCAATCGAGCTATATGAAGAAGGCGTAAAACTTTCCGCTTATTGCTATGATGCGCTTACAAAAGCGGAGCAAAAAGTAATTGAGCTTGATAAACTTGTAAGTAATCTAGAAGCGCAAAGTGGGGAACGTGAAAGTGATGACTGAACTTGAACAAATTGAAAGCGCTTTGCTTTCATATTTACCGAGTGATAACTGTACTGAAAAACAATTAATAGAGTCAATGAAATATAGTTTAATGGCAGGTGGCAAGCGAATTCGTCCACGGCTTATACTTGAATTCTGTAAGCTTTGCGGCGGTGATACGGAAGCTGCAATGCCTTTTGCCTGTGCTATTGAAATGATTCATACTTACTCGCTAATTCATGATGATTTACCTTGTATGGATGACGATGACCTAAGACGCGGAAAACCGTCTAATCATAAGAAATTCGGCGAGGATATTGCGTTACTTGCCGGTGATGCTTTGCAAAGCCTAGCTTTTTCTGTTATGCTTTCGCCGAAATCTGTTGAATCTGTCGGTGCTGATGCTGCGGCAAAATCTGCATTTGTTCTGGCTGAGTGCTGTGGAGCAAATGGAATGGTTGGCGGACAAACAATTGATTTAGAATACGAGAATCAGAAAGCTTCCCTGAAAATATTAAACGAAATGCACCAAAAGAAAACAGGGGCATTAATTAATGCTGCTTGCCAGATTGGCTGTATTATTGCGGGGGCAAGTAAGGAGAAAATTCAAGCCGCTGGAAAATATGCTGAAAAAATCGGACTTGCATTTCAGATAATAGATGATATTCTTGATGTTACTTCTGATGAAGAGACATTTGGAAAACCTGTTGGAAGCGATTTGCAAAATAATAAATCTACTTTTGTGACATCAATAGGTATTGAAAAATGCAGAGAGCTTGCTTCTGTGCTTACAAAAGAAGCAATTGATTGCCTTAAAGAATTTCAAGGCGACACGGAAGAACTTATTAATATTGCAAATTCATTGTTAATAAGAAAAAACTAATAAAGAGTAAAATTTGAATCGTTTGTGTAAGTGTGTTATAATAACGCCAGCAAAATTGATTTTAAAGAGGTAAAACTATGCCATCTAAGGATGTTTTAAATCATATAAAATCGCCTGAAGACTTAAAAAAGCTTTCATATGGAGAACTTGAAGATTTATGTTCTGAAATTCGTGAAAAGCTTATTAACATTGTATCTAAAAACGGCGGGCATCTTGCTTCAAATCTTGGAGTTGTAGAACTTACCGTTGCTTTACATAAAGTTTTTAATACACCGAAAGACTCAATCGTCTGGGATGTTGGCCATCAAAGCTATGCTCATAAAATGCTGACAGACCGTTTGGCGCAAATTGATACAATCCGTCAAGACGGCGGACTTTCAGGGTTCCCAAAACGCAGTGAAAGCAAGTATGACGCTTTTAATTCAGGGCATAGCAGTACTTCAATTTCGGCAGCATATGGCATAGCCAGAGCAAAAATGCTGAATAATGATAACAGTTATACACTTGCTGTAATCGGTGACGGAGCTTTTACAGGCGGATTAGCATATGAAGGCATTAACAATGCCGGAAGATTTAATAAAAATTTTATTGTAATATTAAACGACAATGAGATGTCCATATCAAAAAATGTTGGTTCCGTTGCGAAATATCTTACTAGTATGCGTATAAGACCTTCATATTTAAATACAAAAGAATCTGTCGATAAACTTCTTATGCATACTCCTGTTGTAGGTAAGCCTCTTCGAAAGGCTCTTGTCGAATCTAAAGCAAGCCTTAGAAATCTTGTTTATCGCAACACTTTATTTGAGCATTTGGGTTTTATATATTTCGGTCCTGTTGACGGTCATAATCTTCATGAAGTAATTAACGCTTTAAAAGCAGTTAAAAAAATAGAGGCTCCTGTATTAGTTCATCTTGTTACAACAAAAGGCAAAGGATATCAGTTTGCTGAGAATAATCCCAGAGCATTTCACGGAATTTCAGCATTCGATATTGATACAGGCGAACCATTAACTTCAAAACCCGATTTTTCAAAAATATTCGGTACTGAGCTTTGTAAGATTGCAGAAACAAATAAATCAGTTTGCGCTATTACAGCTGCTATGACATTCGGCACGGGGCTCTATGAATTTTCAAGGAAATATAGAGAACGTTTTTTTGATGTAGG
>JAUZPX010000066.1 GCA_030705695.1 Bacillota bacterium | reverse complement strand
TATTATTTTTTATATAAAATCTGTAAATTTTTGCCTTTCCAATTGAAAAAACATAATAAGTTGGCTTTTTTAACAAGTTAAAAAGTAAATTGAATAGTTTAACTAATAATGAAAAAATCTTTTCTGTTAATCGTGCAACAGTGAATCGATAAACAAAAAAGCCAACGGTTTCTCCCAGTAATATGAAAAACCTTACCCGTCCCCCATTCATTGCAACAGCAAAAAAGAATGTCAAAAAAGCACAAAGGGAAATAAACAAAACATCCTGAATGAATGTGTGTATATAGCTGTCAAATCCTGCAATACGCATAAATCTGACAATTTCATATAATATACCTATTGCAAAACCAAAGGCACAAGCCCAAAGAAACACATAAATTTGTGAAGCAAGATTGATTTCCAAAGCTTCACATCCTATCTGAAAAGTTTTGAAAATAAACCGCTTGATGTAGGCTGAGTATCAGAATAAATTAATGCAGTGATTTCGCCGTCGATAGTTAATTCACCTGTCTCAAGACTAAGTTTATTTATATGAAGCCCTTTCCCCCGTACCGATAACTCACCAAAATCTGTAATAACAACAACGCTTTGTTCATCAAAGCTGCCAACATCGTTTACTCCACTTAAAGAAATGTTCTTTCTGTCTTCAATAATCATGCTATGTGGCTTGCGCATTACTCTTTTATCGTCTGCCATATGTTTGCACCCTCCTGAAAAGATATCAGTACATCTTATGGCAAAAAGAAAGAATTTATGATAAAACGGTGTACATATTCGCCGCATTTTCTTTTTTTGTGACTTCATTAACGTTAGTAACCTGAATTTTTATTAACTTTGGTCCCATTTGCAGGTTAATGATATCATTAACTTTCACATCATATGATGCTCTTGCTATTTTACCGTTAACCGTAACTTTTCCGGCATCACACGCTTCGTTCGCAACAGTTCTGCGTTTAATAATTCTTGATACTTTCAAATACTTATCGAGTCTCATAATTCCTCCTAAACTATATTTATAGAAATAGCCGACCTTGCAAAGCAAAGTCGGCATTATTCATAAAGATTGTAACATTATTTGTTAACTGTTTCTTTAAAGGATTTACCAGCTTTGAAAGCAGGTACTTTAGAAGCGGGAATGGAAATTTGTGCCTTAGTTCTAGGATCGCAACCTGTTCTTGCTTCTCTTTCACGTCTCTCAAATGTTCCGAAGCCAACGATTTGAATTTTCTCACCTTTTGCAACTGACTCAACAATAGTGTCAAGTAAAGAAGTCACAGCTTTATCAGCGTCCTTCTTTGTGATGCCGCTTTTTTCTGCTACCATAGATATGAGTTCTGTTTTGTTCATACAATTTTACCTCCGCTTTTTAAATTTCTTTTTTCAACTTATTATTTTAACTTCATTCCATAAGGAATCAAGTTCAGATAATGTTGCTGATTGAATATTGATATCTTTGACTTTTGCAAGATTTTCCATGCGAATAAATCTATCTGTAAATTTATCACAAGCTTTATATAATGCTTTTTCAGCATCTGAATGAATAAAACGCGAAACATTGACTACAGAAAACAATAAATCGCCAAATTCTTCTTCAATATGCTCTTGATTCGATGAATTTAGAGCCTCTCTAAGTTCATCGAGTTCCTCACTTATTTTGCTTAGAGGACCATCAATATTTTCCCAGTCAAAACCTACTTTGGCAGCTTTTTGCTGAATTTTTGCCGCTCTCATAAGTGACGGTAGCGCTTTTGAAACGCTTATCATAGCGTCCGACTGGTTTGTTTGGGATTTCGTCTTCATTTTAATTTTATCCCAGTTATTTAGAACAGCATTTGTATTATCCGCAACGACATCACCGAAAACATGCGGATGTCTTACTATAAGCTTTTTGCAGATGCCATCGGAAACATCATCTATTGTAAAATTACCAGTTTCTTCTTCCATCTGAGCGTGAAAAACTACTTGTAATAAAACATCGCCCAACTCTTCTTTTAAGAGCTCAGTGTCCTGTCTGTCAATAGCTTCTACAACTTCATATGTTTCTTCAATGAAATTCTGTCTTATTGTAGTATGATTTTGTTCCCTATCCCAGGGGCATCCTTGCGGCGAACGAAGAAGCTTCATAATTTCAATTAGATCGGCAAAAGTATACTTTTCTTTTTCCTGAAAATCCACTGAAACATTATCCTCCGCTCTTCAAAATGCTTATTTCAAACATATTTTAACCTATTAAATGGAATTTTTCAAGTGTTTTCGCAATTTTTTCCCCTTTTGGGATAGATAAAAGATCATTTTTTGTAATTACACGCAAAATCAACAACATAATTGCGTAAATAATTATGGCAGCGACAATTGCCAGAATGACAGCAATTTTATTAGAAAATTTCATATCAAACAGTTGATATGAAAAATATGCAGTAATTGCGCAAAAGGCTGAAGCAATCAAAGGCTTTATCAAAACTAAATTGAAATTAGGTATTATCTTTGTTTGTTTGCACAGATAATATAATGCAACAAAACAAACCATTGCATAACACACAAGAGAACCTACTGTTGCACCTTGTATGTTGATTGCAGGAATACCTACAAGCAAGTAGTTTAAAGCAACTTTAATAACCATACCTACAGCAAACAGTTTTAACGGTAAATCAACACATCCAACAGCCTGCAACATACTGCAAAGAGGTGTGCTTGTTGCAATAAATATACCTGAAATCCCCATAATCTGCAAAACATTTGCCGCAATTGTGATCTCGTTTGGTCGGCTTGTGTATAACAAGCTTAAAATTGGCTGTGCCAAAACAGTTAAACCAAGACCGGCAGGAAGCGTGAAAATACATGTTGTTTTAATAACTGTTTCAATATTATATTTTAAATCTTTTCTGTTTCCTCTGGCATATGCGTTAGTAACAGATGGGAGAGCACTCTGCCCAAAAACTTGGGTAAGTGCGGTTATAAGCATCATTATAGTTAATGAAAGCGAGAAACATCCAAATAGAAATGTATGCGTTGTATTGTTAAAAACAACATCTGCAGGAATTAAGTTGCCATATTGTTTTAATAACGCCGAAGGATTGGTATCCATTATATTTTTCAAACGGTTGTTTACAAGAATTGTATCTATAAGACCCGCAAAGCTCATTATTAGAGCGCCTGTTCCAATTGGTATTGCTGTACGAACCAGACGATTAAATGTTGATTTTCCGTCACGTGCTGGAGGAGACTGAGCATACTCCTGCTTTGTAATTCCCTCACCTTTAATTTTATGACGTAAGAGTAAAAATACAAATCCGAAAAAAGCACCGAGTGAAATACCGATAAAAGCAGCCGCAACAGCATATGGTACGATTGCAGCTTGAGCAAGATCTTCGTTTTTATATACAACACCAAGGAATTTCCCCGTAGTTCTGTACTGATTTAAGCCGTATTGCAATGTCAGATAAGAGATAACAAGTCCGATAACAAGCTTGCTGACAGCCTCAATTATTTCAGAAATTGCTGTCGGCATCATATTACGCTGGCCTTCATAGTAGCCTCTATAAATAGACATCAAACAGGCAAACAAAATTGTTGGTGAAAGGCAAATTACAGCAGGTAATGCGCTTGGAGTTTGCGCAATATTACAATAAGCAAAACTGCTTGCTAGCATTATCAAAAAACCAAGTATACCTGTTATAAACAAAAATGGTACAGAAACCCTATGAATCTTCTTTACGTCATTATATCGCTTTGTTGCTACGCTTTCCGATACCATACGAGAGATGGCAATTGGAAACCCTGCTGTGGCTAGCATAAAAAGAGGATTATATAACTCGTAGGTAACAGATAAAATACCGTTACCAACAACGCCAAGCATATTTGTTAGAATAATTTTATAAAACATTCCAATTAGCTTGACAATGAGCATACTAACGCCCAAAACAAGGGAACCTTTTAAAAAAGAATGCCGAACTCTGTCGTTGGGCTTAGACATGAATTGAAAACCACCTTAATCTGAAAGCTTTGTACCGCACCAATTGCAAAATTGAGAGTCTTTTGGATTTTCGTGATTGCATTCACTGCAAATAACCTTGCTGCTTGTTGTGGAAATCAACTTATTTACGGAATCCAATTGCTCGTACAAATCTTTAATTTGGTCAAGTAATTCCTGCATTTTTTCGGGATTATCTTCTTTGACCTTTAACTCTTCATACACTAACTCACCAAGCAGAGCCAATTTTTTATTAATTTCACTTTCGAGTCCATGAGCTGTAAATTTCAATTTTGATTTATCATATAAATTTTCTGCTTTTTTACATGCAACATCTGCGGTATTTTTCGCATTTGTAAATACGTCTTCAAATATACTCATAATTAAATCTCCTTGTTGCTATTATTTTGTAAAAATATTATAGCATAATTAGGTAACAAATTCAATTGATTAATTTGCTTGCACTAATTATGCAATATTTTCGAAACTCATGATATAATTGTATTAATTTTGCTTTTCATTTTACAAATAAATTATAAATCTTTATTTTGTCCAATAATTATGTATTCGTTTAATAAACTTATCCATATCTTCATTCACAACACTATTTCTAGGGATTGTAAATGAATTATTTCTATTTTCATGCCATGCACCAGGTAATCCAGCAGCCCCTTTTTTAAAATTGCATTTTTTAACAATATCAAGAGTATCATCATTATACATATTGAATGGATACGAAATTAGATTAACATCCTTATCAATTATCTTTTGAATATAATTCTTTGAATCAGTTATTTCTTTATATTGCTGTTCATATGTTAATGTCGGTAATGACAAATGATTAACCGAATGTGTTCCAACTGTTATATACTTACTCATTGATAGTTTTTTTAACTGCTGTTTATTCATAATTTTATTTATATTTTTTCCAGGATTAATATATTGCACTTGTGATTTAATTTGTTCGAAAATTATATTTTTATATTCATAATTTCCTTTTTCAACTAAAATTGAGTGAATTTCTTTGAAAAAATTATTTCTATCAATAGAAGTGTTTATTTCCCATTTTTTATTAATTATATTGCTATGAATATGAATATTAATTGGTAAATTACCATGCATAACTATATTTTCAAGTTCATAATCCCAATTATCACTTTCAGTTTCAATATTTGCAGTACTTACAAAAACAACTACAGGAATTTGCAGTTTTTCAATTATCGGCAACATCTCAGTATAATTATCTTCATAACCATCATCAAATGTAATTACGATTGATTTTTTTTCTTTATTTGCCCAATCATCTTCAAACCGTAAAATATTATAATTATCTCTTAAATATTTCATTTGATTAAAAAAAGTTTGAGGAGTAACAGCATTTTTAAAAATATCATTTTCTAAATTAGCTACCCTATGATACGCTAAAACCAACACAGGAGTATCAAAATGATTATATATTCTATTTTTAAATGATTTAGAAGTTGTATAAACTTTTTTAGCAATATAATTAATCAAAATTTAAAACCTCTTTTAAAATTCCAAATTGCATCAGTGAGTATAATACCCATACACGCGTGAATTTAACGACTGCATTTTAATATATCATTATATTAAAATATTGTCAATTATTTAGTGATAACAAATAGAAATATTTAAAGAAATTAATTTATAATTATTATAAAGCTCTTACATAATATTTTTGTAAAAGTCCATAATACCTGATTTGCGATTTTGTATCTCGTCAAACCTTGATATATATTCATATGGATATTTAAAATTAAATATGCGTTCTAAACGGGACGTGCCAAATTCTTTTAATTTTGTTACGCCGCCTGCCCCACATGCAAGAATAGTATGCGTTTCATCCATTACAAAGATATTATAAAAAGATTCAAACCCAGGCTTGCTGAATCCAATGTTTTCAAGATTACCAACCATTCTTGACTGACGGTATAAATAATACGGAATATACATATTTTTAAGCTTATCTTGCGCAAAAGCCATCATTTCATCAGCAGTTTGTGAATCTTTGCGAAGTATCTCCAATTTAGAAGCTGTCAGTTCTGCTGAACGCTTTTTTGCAAGTGTATGAATTGTAATGCTTTCAGGCTCTAGGTTACAAATTTGATTAAGCGTATTTTGAAAACTTTCAAATGAATCACCCGGGAGTCCTACTATTAAATCCATATTTACATGTGTAAAACCATGTTTTCTTGCAAGCTCAAAAGCCTCGATGCTCTGTCTTGCAGTGTGACGTCTTCCGATATTTTCAAGAACTGTATCGTTTAATGTCTGAGGATTTATGCTGATTCTGTCAATACCGTTTTCGTGCAGCATAATAAGCATTTCATCGTTAACGGTATCTGGCCGTCCTGCTTCGACTGTGAATTCTCTGCAATCAGATAAGTTAAAATCTTTTGAAATTGCTTTAATTATTTTATTAAGCTGAGTAGGAGTAAGTGCTGTCGGAGTTCCACCGCCGATATAAACAGATTCCAACTTAAGATTTACTTTTGTTGCAATTCCTGCGGTTTTTGCAATTTCTTTGCAGAGTAGATCTGTATAAGGCTCCATAAGATGCTTTGTTTTTTCGACTGATTGTGAAACAAACGAGCAATAAGCACATCTTGATGGACAAAATGGAACCGAAACATACAAGCTGAACGAATCTTTCTTTGAAAGCTCTATGATTTTACTTTCATTTTTTTCGGTTTCTTTGCTTAATGCTGTTTTTTTATCAGAAACAAGCAATTTTTCTTTAAAGTATCTTTCAGTTTCTTCTGTTCCGATTTGATTTTTTAAATTGCGAAACAACTTAATCGGACGAACACCAGTAAGAATTCCCCATGGAGGATTAACTCCTGTATATTCTTGTAAAAGCTTGAAAATCATTACTGCAAATTGACGTTCACATTCGTTTTCATAATCAGGGATGTTATTTGTAATTATTATTTTTTCCGATTTATCAAAATCATCAAAATAAACCTCAACAATTAGTTCTGAATTTTTGTTACCTATTGTTCTAATTGCTTTTATAAACGGTTTTTCAAATTCAACAGCATTTTTATGTACTGTAATTTTGTCATTAGGTAAAAATATTCTTGTAAGATTCTCAAGTTCATAGTGAAATTCATGGTTTTCAATATATATGTTCATTGTCCCTCTGCTCGAAATACTGATTATATTTCTTTTCATGTTGCAGTATCGATTTTTCTCCATGTCCAGGATAAATATTTAATTCATCAGGCATAGCAGCAATTTTTTTAACGGAGTTCATCATCTGATGATAATCTCCTGTTGGGAAATCGGTTCGCCCAATTGTTTCTTTCATAATGGTATCACCAGAAAACAAAATGTTCTCTGCTAAATAGCATGAACTACCGACAGTATGCCCAGGAGTACTAATAATTTTAATTTTAGTTGATCCAAGCAAAACGATATCATTTGCGTTTAAAAGTATATCTGGAATAACTGTTTCTTTCATTTTACCGAAAAACTTCGAAAGATTCATTAATTCTGATTTTATTAATTCATTTTCTGCTTTATTGCAAACTATTTTAGCATTGTATTTGCTTTTTAATTCACTTGCAATACCGATATGGTCAAAATGTCCGTGAGTTAGTAGTATATATTTAAGATTTTTACCGTTTTTTTCTATCTCGTTAAGTAATGCATCTGAATAACCACCTGGGTCAACAACCGCCATTTCTCCGCTCTTTTCATCAAAAAGCAAATAGCATTTTGTTTCCATATCGCTGACAACATATGTATTTACTATCATAAATTCCCCAAATCCTTTGAATCCAATATGATTGTAACAGGTCCGTCGTTTATAAGTGAAACTGCCATATCAGCTCCAAAAGCTCCACGCTCTACTTTTTTTATATCGTTTTGTTTAAGCTCTGCACAAAAATACTCATATAGACGTTCGGCTTCTGTCGGTGCGGCAGCATTAATAAACGATGGTCGTCTCCCCTTTTTGCAATCAGCACAAAGAGTGAAATTAGATACAACAAGTATTTCGCCGTCAATATCAAAAAGAGAAAGATTCATTTTATCGTTTGAATCGGTGAATATTCGCATTTGTACGATTTTAGAAGCTAGAATATCGGCATCTTTGGCGGTATCATCGCTTTCAACACCTAATAAAATTAAAAAACCTTTACCAATTTCCCCGATGATTTTCTCTTCAACAGTAACACTTGCTTTTGAAACACGCTGAATAATTGCTTTCAGAACAATACGCCCCCTTAAATTTATGAGCGGCCGATTGAAACAATACCGTTTACATTTTGAAGCCTTGACATTACAAATTTAAGATGCTCCAAGTCGTTAACGGTTATTGATATGTTTACTACGGCGCGATTATTTTTAATTTCCCTATAATTAAGTGCTTGTACAAATATATGCATTGAAAATAGCTGATTAGTAATATCTGCAAGAAGCCCATTACGGTCAATAGCTACGATTTCAAGCGTTGATTGGAATTGGTCTTTGATATCGCCTTCCCAATGTGCGTGAACCCAACGTTCAGGTTCCTCTGCAGTAGATAAGTCTTTTGGTACATTGTTGCATTTTCTTTTATGAATAGAAACTCCGTATCCTCTTGTGATAAATCCGATAATATCATCGCCGGGAAGCGGATTGCAACATTTTGAGAATTTAATTAATACGTCATCAATACCTTCAACAATAACACCGTTTCCGATTTTTTTACTTTTATGAACATCGTTTATTTGCGTAAGGATTTCTTCAGCTGGTGCTGTTTTCTTTTGAAATTCTTCTTTGATTCTTGGCATAATTCGCCAAAGCTGAATTCCTCCGTAACCAATAGCAGCATAGAAGTCTTCCATATTGTTGCAGTGCTGTTTCTTGAGTATGAATGAAAACATTTCAAAGAAATCTTTTTCATCAAGGCGCACAGAAATTCTTCGCAACTCACGTTCAAGCTCCGATTTTCCTTCAATAATATTCTCTTCACGCTTTTCTTTTTTGAACCACTGTCTGATTTTGTTCCTTGCTTCGCTTGTCCGAACAATTTTCAGCCAATCACGCTTTGGACCTTGAGTCTCTTCTTTAGTTGTAATAATCTCGATTATTTCGCCAGTTTTTACTTTATAATCAATCGGTACAATTCTTTTATCAACCTTTGCGCCAATCATTCTGTTTCCGATAGCGCTATGAATGGCATATGCCATATCGATTACGGTTGAACCTTTGGGTAAATTAATCACATCGCCTTTTGGAGTAAAGACGTATACTTCATCGTCAGATAAGTCGGATTTTATATTGCGAACAAGATCAGTGGCATCTTCATTTTCAAGTATATTGCGTATCCATTTAAGGCGTTCTTCAAAATTACGGTTGTTTTTATCAATACCAAGCTTATATTTCCAATGAGCTGCGATTCCGTATTCTGCAGTGTGATGCATTTCCCAAGTGCGAATTTGCACTTCAAATGGAATACCAGTTTTATCAATTACAGTTGTGTGCAACGATTGATACATATTATTCTTTGGCGTGGAAATATAGTCCTTAAAACGGTTTGGCAGCGGTTGAAAAATATCGTGAATGATTCCTAAAACATTGTAACAATCAATAATCGTATCGACAATAACCCTAACGGCAACTATATCAAAAATCTGGTCAATAGTCTTACCCTGCATATATGTTTTTCTGTAAATACCGTTTATGCTCTTTACTCGACCTTCAAGAAAAATATTTGGAATTATTTCAATTGTTCGCTCTGTAATCATATTTTTAATGTTTTCTACAAAGCTTTCTAAAGCAATTTCTCGTCTTGCAAGTACCTCTTCAATTTCACTGTATCCGACAGGGTCAAGATAGCGCAATGAAAGATCCTCAAGCTCCTCTTTTACGGTAGTAATTCCAAGTCTATGTGCAATCGGAGCAAAGACCTCCATGTTTTCGAGAGCTTTATCACGGCGTTTTTGCTCACGCATACAGTCAATAGTGCGCATATTATGAAGTCTGTCAGCAAGTTTTATAATTATAACTCGAATGTCATCTGCCATTGCTATGAGCATTTTTCTTAAGTTTTCAGATTGCTGCTCTTCTTTAGTGGAGTAAGGAATTTTACCGAGCTTTGTTACACCGTCGATAAGCTGTGCTATTTCATTACCAAATTCAGCTTTAATATCGTCAATTGTAACTTCTGTGTCTTCTACAACATCATGCAACAGTGCGGCAACAATAGAGTCCGTATCCATTCCAAGGTCGGCAAGAATACAGGCTACCGATGTCGGATGCAAAATATATGGAACGCCTGACACGCGTCTTTGGTCACCGTGAGCCTCTAAGGCAAGCTTATATGCTTTGTCAATAAGTTCAAAATTGTAGGAGTGTTCACTTTTTTGAAGCATAGATACAAGTTCTTCGTAATCCTGATAATGTGCTTGTGTAATCTTCATTATTTTAGAACCTCCTTCATTTTTTGTATATAGCATGCCGATTCTAAATCGACCTTACCTTTTTGCTCCTGCATTTGAATATTAGCCAGGTTACTTTGCATTTCAAAGTTAATTAGACCTAATTCCTGCATGCAAACGATAATCATCATTAGCTTACCATATGTAATTTGATTGTTGTTTATGCGGTTGCAAAGCATATCAGGAGAAAAATGCCAGCCATTATTTGTAAGTAAAAACCGATAAACAATTGCAAATTCATCTCTTGACGGATAAATACTGTCAATCTCTTTATTTGAAAGATTCTCATTTTTACAGAACGATTCAAAAACTTGCAAGCTTCTTGCCATTTCAGGGAGATCAACATAACTTAACTTCATATCTTTTATTGCAATTGAAATATTTT
>JAUZPX010000065.1 GCA_030705695.1 Bacillota bacterium | reverse complement strand
CGGCAACAGCTCAGGGGTAATACCTACTGCGACAGAAAGCGCAAAGAGAAGTGCGTCAATCCAGCTGTTTTTTGTTAAACCATTTATGACAAAAACTATAGGAACCATAATCATCATCAAACGAACAAGAATTTTGCTTACGTTTGCAACGCCTCTTTCGAAGCTTGACTGTGCTCTGTGACCTGTCAGATCCTTGGCAATCGAGCCGAAATACGTGTTATTTCCTGTTTCAATTACAATAGCGGTTGCACTGCCGCTTAAAACGTTTGTACCCATATAAGCAATGTTGGAAGCTTCAAGTGCGGTTGACGAAGCGTTAAGTAAATTGTCGTATTTCTCGACAGGTTCGCTTTCACCGGTGAGAGCCGCCTGACTTATAAACAAATCTTTTGCCGACAAAATTCTTACATCGGCAGGAATCATATCGCCTGCGGAAAGATGAATCATGTCTCCACGAACGATTTCCTGCATCGGCATTTCACGCACAATGCCGTCTCTCATAACAGCGGCGTTTGATGAAACCATTGCTTTTAGTTTTTCAGCGGCTTTATCTGATTTTGATTCCTGAAAAAACTGCAACAGGCTTGAAATAACAATAAGCGAAAATATTATTATGACAGTTGCCCAAGATTTTTCACGTGAAAAAAGTACATCTGTAAAGATAGTTACCACTGCCACAAATACAAGAACAAGACTGAACGGATTTGCAAAGGAAAGAATCAGACGCATAAACCAAGGTTGATTTTTTCCGTAATTAATTTCGTTGAGCCCCTCTTCTTCAAGTCGAAGTTCGGCGTTTTCAGCAGTCAATCCTTTTTGTGTGGAATTAAGTTCAGCAAAAATATCGTCTTTTTGAATTTTTGCATATTTAACTGCAATATTCTCAATGTTGTTAATTTTGTTTGTTACATTTTTTTTGCGCATGTTAATCACCCTTTTCTCTGTTTTTATTGAGTTTGTGGTGAACATAGCGTGCTTTTTGCAATAAAAAAAGCGCCGTTCAGGCGCAATCAATCATATCGTATAGGATAAATACATATTAAAATTTCAGAATCAATCATGTAAAACGCACAAAAAACAAGAAAGCCGTTTAAACGTGTAAGCGCTCGGCTCTTATGATTTTGTATATATAGCAATTTTAATGGTTCTGACTTTTTAATGTGAATTTAGCTTGGGTGTTTAATGAAAACGGCATGAAACGTTCACAACACCCACGATTGTTGTTAAGCCTGAAAAATATGTTACACCTGTCCTACTTCGAGGATGTTCGTCGGTTTTCATGTGTTTTCACCTCCTGCTTTTATTAATTTAACAAAAATCGAAAAAAAAGTCAAGCAAATTGAATGTTATATTTTTGCACACTTCATTTTATTTTATGCAGCAAATTGCCGTATTGACAAAGTTGTTTGCAAGGTGTAGTCTTTTATTAGAATTAAAAATTGGTGAGCGAATGATAAAAATTTTATTAAATAACAAAATAGTCTGCAACAGAATCATTGCGGCGGTCATTGTTTTATGTTTTGGTGTATTTATATTTAAACTTTTTAATGTTCCAGGTGATATGACGCAGGCGTACATAACCATGAAGAACAACAAAACACAAACAGAATATGACATTTCTATAAATCTTGATCGAACAGTAACACTTCTTTATATACTTCCCGGACCAGAAAACGAAAAAGTTCTAAAGCTAACCGATAACCAAATGACACAGTATATAGAAACTCAAAAAGAGCTTGAATCTGGGCAGGAAAAGCTATCTGATAAAAATAGCTCTACACTGTCAAGTAAAGAAAACAGCTGGAACATTTGTATGACCATGAATGACAAAAATTATTATATTGAAAATTTTGTATCAGGTGCAGACCCCAAAAATTCATCTGATTTTTATAATTTAATTGAAAGCCTCAATAAATATTTTGGACTAATGATGTAGTTATATTAATATTAAAATTTAAAACAGCGTTTACATTTAAGTAAACGCTGTTAAATTTTTATTTAGCACCTGAGAGCATAAAAAACAGGAGGACAACGATTCCAAGCATGATTCGATAATAGCCAAATGCTTTAAAATCGTGCTTTTTAATGAATTCCATTAAAAATTTAATAATAAATACTGAAACAACATATGCAGTAACCATTCCAACAACTAAAATTATAAGCTCATTCGTAGTAAAGTGATTTCCTTTTAAGAACTTTGCAAGCTTTAACCCGCTTGCACCAAACATTACAGGAACGGCAAGAAAGAAAGAAAACTCGGCTGCTACAAATCGAGATGTTCCAAGCAGTATGGCTCCCAAAATCGTTGCGCCTGAACGAGATGTACCAGGAATCAGCGATAAAACTTGAAATGCTCCGATAAACAAAGCTGTTTTATAATCCAATTCTGTTAAGTTGCTGATTTTCGGTTTGCGTTTTTTGTTCCGATTTTCAACAAATATGAATAAAACGCCGTAAATTATTAGCATAATGGCAACGGTAATATAATTGTAAAAATGGTCATTTAAGAAATTATCAAGAAGCAATCCGAGAACAGCCGCAGGTAAACAAGCAACAATAATCTTACCCCAAAGAGAATAAGTCTGCTTTTTTTGAAGGTCTGTTTTTGTGCTTGAAAACGGATTTAATTTTCTTAAAAACATTGTCAGCACTGCCAAGATTGCTCCTAACTGAATTACTACAAGAAACATACTGACGAATTTGTCGGATTCGTTAATACCCATCAGCTTATTAGCAAGAATCATGTGACCGGTACTGCTGATCGGCAGCCATTCGGTTATACCCTCTATAATTCCAAGAATTAAGGATTGAAGAATATTCATACCGCACCTCATTTTTTATTTTAACATGCTAAATTATATTAATTGTATATACAATTTATTTATATGAAATTTATTGCAAAGTAAAAGAAAAAACCATCCCTAAGAAAAAGCTTTTAAACAAGCTAATTCTTAGGGGTTTTGGAGCGGGAAACGGGGTTCGAACCCGCGACATTCGGCTTGGGAAGCCGACGCTCTACCGCTGAACTACTCCCGCATTGTTCTTGTGAAAGTTAGTATATCATAACAAAAATCTTAAATCAAGTTTTTTCAAATCATTAACTTCAATTTGAAATTTAACTTTTATTATAGCAAAGAAGAGACGTTTGTTTACAAGAAAAATGTCGAATTTCGTAAAAAAAGAAAAAATATTTTAGAAAAAAAGAGTAATTTCGACAAAAATCGAACAAATTTTCTAAAATCTATTGAAAATTGCGTATTTATATGCTATTATAAAAGTATCAGGTTGCCGATTTTCACCAAGCTTGGTTAGGCCCCAGCTGACTATATCGATGAAGCGGTTGCTGAAATACAATGAAAGGCAGCAGGTATCATACTGTAATGAAAAATATGGACTATAATAAATGGGCAAATGAGTATTTAGCAGAAGCAGAGGAAATAAAAGAATATATAGGGAGGTTGCGTAATCAAGTAAAAGAAGCAAATGCAGAAAGAAAAAAAGAACTTTATTCACGCATAACAATTCTTTATTCAATGTATCTCGAGTTGAATCATACCGGTAAATACTTACTGGAACGAGGAGGCGAAAGCTATGGCGAACAAAAAGCTATCGCTTGATCGTTTCACAGACGAGCTTGCCAGCGTCAGGCGATATAATATGGGCGGAGACAATTACGCTGAACGCCAAAGAATGAAAAAACTTTTAGCAATGGCAATTAAAGCTGAGCTAACAGATAAACAGCGCTTTTGCCTTTTGGAATATTACCAAAACGGCAAATCAATGAAAGTAATTGCCGAAGATCTCAGTGTTCATCCCTCTACAGTGACAAGGCATATTCAGGCAGCAGTACGGAGTCTGAAAAAAGTGGCGATCTATGCCTAAAGATTATACTACAATTTAATATAAATTAAGACCGTCGGTTTATCACCGGCGGTCTTGTAATTAGTCAAGTTTAAAATCCTTTGCATCAAAGGTTTGTAAAATTGGTGAACCTTGAGGTACTCTTAGAAGCGGGTCATACACAAATTTACGGCATTTCCCCTTGGAAAGCTTTCTGTCAAGCTTGCAACTGTAGAAATTTTCGTCATGAAGTTTTGTGTTCTGACAATAATGGCAGTCGACTTGAATATGATTGCCGAATAATTTTTTCATGAAACAAATCTCCTTAGAATAAACTTTATAGTCGCAATCGGATATAACAAAATTATAACATTGATTTGCTGCGAATTCAATTTTAATATTTAATATTTTTAGAAAATATATTATAATACTTTCAATAAGAGTTTTGAGGTGAAATATTTGTTTTCAAGTAAAACTATGGAATTATATACAAAAGACAGCGTGGGGTTTCTGAAATATCCTGCTCTTGAAAAGTTTTCATGGCTGAATCATGCGTTTTCAACACGATTGGGAGGCGTGAGCACTGGTGAATTCAGTACAATGAACTTAAGCTTTCGCCGAGGAGATCCTGATGCAAACGTTTTGCAAAATTATAAGCTGTTTACAGCGGCAGCGGGATTTGATTTTAATACCTTAGTTGCTTCAGCTCAGGATCACAACACCGTTGTGCGCCACGTTACAGCAAAAGAACATGGAATCGGTATCTGGAAAGAGAGTGATATGGAGAGCGTTGATGCACTTATCACAAATGAACCTAATGTTACTTTAGTAACTTATTATGCTGACTGTACTCCTGTTTTTTTTGTTGATCCAATTAAGAAAGCAATAGGGCTTGCTCATGCTGGGTGGCGAGGCACAGTAGGAATGATTGCAAAAGAAGTAGTAAAAAGCATGCAAATGCAATACGGAAGCGACCCAAAGGATATTGTAGCCGCTATCGGTCCGGTAATAATGCAGTGCTGTTATGAGATTGATGAAAGCTGCTATCAGGAATTTAAGTCAATGCCCGACATTTACGTCACGCAGTTTATAATCCCAAAAGATAACGGGAAATACATGGCTGATCTTTTAAGCATCAACAAAGCGGTATTACTTTCGGCAGGCGTTTTGAATGAAAATATCACGCTATCGGATATTTGTACAAAATGCAACAGCGAGCTTTTGTTTTCACACAGAGCAACAGGGGGAAAACGTGGCGGAATGTGTGCAATGATGGCGATACGTTAAAAAATCGGGAATCATTAAGATTCCCGATTTTCAATTTAAGAATTTTAGTTTAATTGCAAAATTAATCTTGTAACAATAATAAAGTTTATATTTCACTTCGGCCTTCAAGGGCACGTGCCAAAGTGACTTCATCAGCATATTCCAAGTCGCCGCCCACAGGAATTCCATATGCAAGCCTTGTAACTTTGATACACATAGGCTTTAAAAGCCTTGAAATATAAATAGCAGTTGCTTCACCCTCGACCGTTGGATTGGTCGACATTATGACTTCTTTAATATTGTCATCTTTTATGCGTTCCAGCAATTCCTTAATATAAATTTCGTTTGGGCCGACACCGTTAAGCGGTGAAATCGTACCGTGCAAAACATGATAAAGCCCATTATATTCCTGTGTGCGCTCAAATGCCGCTACATCACGAGGGTCTTCAACGACACAAATAACGGAGGAATCTCTAGCCGTACTTTTACAGATAGGGCAAAGCTCGTCATCAGTGAAGTTACAGCATACTTTACAATAGTGTATTTTCTCTTTCGCATCAATTATTGCATTGGCAAATGCCTTTGCCTCAGATACCGGCAGATTTAATACGTAGTAAGCTAGACGTTGAGCTGTTTTTGAGCCAATACCTGGCAAACGTTCAAAATATTCAATAAGCTTTTGCAGCGGAGCCGCATTGTAAGTTGCCATAATTAAAACAGACCCGGTAAGTTTAAACCGCCTGAAATTTGTCCCATTTTGTCTTCTTTATCTTCTCCGGCGGCTTTAAGTGCCTGATTAGCCGCAGCAATTACCAAATCAGCCAGCATTTCAACATCTTCAGGATCAACAACCTCAGGGGAAATCGTAAGATTCTTAATTTCCATTTTACCTGTAACGGTTACGCTAACAGCGCCGCCGCCCGATGTTGCTGAATATTCGGTTTCTTCCAGAGCCTTTGTGGTTTCATCCATTTGCTCCTGCATTTTTTGTGCTTGTTTGGCGATTTGCTGGAGGTTGTTTGTCTGGCCTCCGCCGAATCCTTGCGGTAATCTTGCTTTCATTTTTATTTTCTCCTTTAGTCTTAGATTAATCTGTTATTACATCAATACCAAGCTCTTTCAGCCCGGCAGTAAAATCATTTAGTGGGTCAGTGTTATTTTGCGCTTCTTCTGGCTTGCTGTAAGGGCCGAGTTTGTAGTTTCGGCCTGTAACTTCCTTGATTGCCAAACGCATTTTATCACGCTGAGCCGACTGTCTTAACAGCTTGAATGGGATTTCATTTTGTGCGTCGATAAGCAGATAATCTCCGCTTATGTACGCGGTTGTTCCTTCAAAGGAAGCGGAAATTGTCTTTGAATATCGCTTGAGGATTTCCAAAACCTCGTGCCACTGTGCCATTGGCTTGGCGGATTTTCTTAATTCGTCCAAATCAACGGTTGTTGGTACCAAGATTTTTTCTTGTTCCATTACTGTTTGAGTATCAGTTGTAGGGGAGATATTTTTAGCTTTTGAAGAATGCTTTTTTGAGATGTTTGCTATTTCTTCATTTACGTTGCTTTCTTGCTGATTTTCAAAATCCTGCTCGTTCTCTGAAATATTGGGAATATTCCCACTGCGAAAAGCTCTTTCTAAAGCGGAAATTCGGCTTAGGATTGCCTCGGTATTATTTGAAGCCTCGGGGCTGCAAAGTTTAAATACGGAAACCTCAATTTCTATACGGGCGTTTGAACCTTTGCTCATGCGTTCCGCAGAGGAAAGAAGCGTATCCATGCAATAAATAATCTCAGATAACGAGATATTCGTTACGATTTCTTTAGCTTTTTGTAAATCGGCTTCCGACATAACAAAGAAGTCCTGAGGATTTTTAACAGTCTTAATAAGTAAAAAATTACGGAAAAAACTTACAAGCTCTTCACTTAAACGGAGCATATTTTTAGATTCGCCGTAAAGAGTATCTATAATAGCCAGGGCGGCTTGTACATCTTTTTCAAAAATCGCTTTACTAAGCGCAAAAATTGATTCGTTTCCAGCTAATCCGGCAGCTTTTGTTACAATATCGACAGTGACGTTATTATCAATTCCGATACAGCGGTCAAATAAAGAAAGTGCATCACGCATTCCGCCGTCAGCAATAGAAGCAATCATGAGCAAGGCTTCATCTGTAGCGGTTATGTTTTCTTCTTTTGCAACAAAACGAAGCCTGTCGGCAATGTCGTTTGGCGCAATACGATGAAAATCAAAACGCTGGCAACGAGACAAAATCGTTTCTGGCAGCTTATGAACTTCAGTGGTTGCCAAAATAAATATGACATGAGCAGGCGGTTCTTCAAGCGTTTTTAATAAAGCATTGAATGCTCCTTGCGACAGCATGTGAACTTCATCAATTATATAAACCCTAAACTTTGCTTTTGTAGGAGCAAAAACCGCTTCCTCACGAAGCTCACGGATATTATCAACACCGTTGTTGCTTGCGGCATCAATTTCTACTACGTCAAGAATATTGCCGCTATCGATTCCTTTGCAGCTTTCACAAATACCGCATGGGTCACCGTCGATAGAATTTAAGCAGTTTACGGCTTTTGCTAGAATTTTTGCACAGGAGGTTTTCCCCGTGCCTCGTGAGCCGGTGAACAAATAGGCATGATTTATACGTCCGTTTTTCAGTTCATTTTTCAGTGTAATTGTTACTTGAGGCTGACCTGTTACATCAGACAAAGTCTGAGGACGATATTTTCGGTACAAAACTCTATACATATGTTCACCTCATTTTTAAAGAAAACGCAAGACAGACCGTATATAACAACACGGATAAGCGTTTGTTTGCATATGTGAGCGTCAGACTTGCTGTATCGCATCGGGGAAGCTGCTTAATGCTGCTCGGTTCCCCGCCTGACATGGTTCGCAGTACCCAATCGTACAGGGCCTGCCGCTCGCATATACAAACGCCGACTTTCTGGCTTGCGTTTGAAAGAAATGCAACAAGTTATTGTTGCGAATGCCATTATACAATATTTTGCCCTGAATTGCAAGTCATAATCGCTAAGATAACGCAAGATATGAGCAAAATGAAATGCTAATGAAAATTCTATAAGCAGGGTAACTTGCATATATATTAAAAAATATTATTTGATATATGTGAGGGTATATTATGAGGATTTTTATATTAACAAGAAAGAAATTGTTGCTTATTTCAGGGTGTGCAGCTTCGGCAATTCTTACGTTCATACTTTTTTTGCAAATTGTTGGTTGTTTGTTTCACTGAATTGAAAAATCTGTGTTATAATACATATGTAATTTTCTGTCGAAAGGACTGCTTAAATGTTCTTCCAAAAACGGACAAACCATCAAAGCTTTGTTGAATCCACAAGCGGAGGGAAATACGCTTTTTATTTTTTCCTACTTGATATTTTTATGTTTTGCCTTACCGTTTGTTTTGTGATAATTGCAATTCAGTTTGTATTTGGCGGAAGCAAGGTACAAACCATAATGCAAACGTCAGATCAGGCGAATAATTTGGGTACAGAGCCTGCACTTTCGGGTGGAAAAATCATTTTAAAAGATGATTTTTACGGCACAATTTGGTATCCTGCTTTAAAAAATGTGCCTGTAAACAGTTATAACCCGTCAGGGTTTTCATTGGATAGCAAAAATTTTATGACATATAAAGAAAACGGAAAGCAGAAATCTGTTCTTGGGATTGATGTTTCGGAGTATCAGGGCGATATTGATTGGAACAAAATCAAAGCGCAGGGGATACAATTTGCAATGATCCGTGTTGGAGGAAGAGGATACGGCAATGGGCAAATTTACGAGGATAAAAATTTCAAAAAGAACATTGAAGCAGCTGAAAAAGTTGGACTAAAAGTCGGGATTTATTTTTTGAGCCAAGCAGTTTCTGCCGATGAAGCAAAAGAGGAAGCAAATTTTGTACTTGACTCAATTAAAAATTATAATATAATATATCCTGTAGCGTTAGATTGGGAAATTATTGCAAATGAAACGGCACGTACCGATAATGTTGCGCCGCAAGGACTTACCGATATTGCAAAAACTTTTTGTAATACTATTAAAGCATCAGGATATAAGCCTATAATATACTTATCCACCAAATTAGCTGTTTTGAAATATGACTTAAGTCAGGTAACAGATTTACCATTGTGGATTGCCGAATATGATAAAACGCCATCTTTTTACTATGATTTTGCGATGTGGCAATATTCAAGTACGGCGAAAGTAGACGGCATTCAGGGTAATGTTGATTTAGATATTAGCATGGTGGATTACAGTAAGAAGAAATAAAAACTTATTTTAGAGTGACGTATAAAATTTGGAGGGTTAAAATGAAAAGAGCGATTGCCGTTATACTTGCATTTGCAACTATAGCTGTTATATTTACATCTTGTAATGTTAAGAAAGATAGTTCCAAGACAACTTCTTCAATTGTTCCAACAACTAGTTCAAAATTAAATTATCATACAAAATCAACACAAGTAAATAATGTATATGATTTTGCCAGTACAATGGATAAAACGAAACAAATAGTCCTTGACAATAAAATCATCTTCTGCGAGAAGCTGACAAAATTTAATTTAAAAATAGTTGTTACAACACTTGGAGGAAGAACCTTTAACGATTATGCTAAAGCAATGATTAAACAAAAAAATCTTAGTAAGAATGAAGCGATCTTTATTGTTGATACCAAAACAAAGACATGCTCGGTTTATGCAACCGGAACGGCATCAAAATTGTATACTTCAAAAGTATTATCAAAAATCAAGTCTGCTACAAAGCCATATTTGCAAAAAAAAGATTACTACAATGCTTGCAATCAATTTTTAAAAGAGACTAAAACCGCAACGGGTAAATAAAGATGGCGTTAATTTTGTGTCGGTTTCTCTTGGCTAAACGACTGAATAATTTTATAAGTACTGACTACCCCGCATTTTCATTGTGCGGGGATGCTTTGTTATGGGGCTCACAAACTTCTTTGTTTTTGGAAGAGCAAAATACAGAAATTAATATTAATTCCGATTGCAATACCATACAAAGAAGCATTTATATGGGTTATCTGCTCGATAAAGCGCTTAAAGATGCTTCAAAGGAATTTATACAGTTTGGAGTTTCGGCTCTTAAAGAGCAAATAGAGAATTCAACCAATGAAACCTGTAAAAATGAAATTGAAAGCAATCTTGATATTATTATCTTGCGCTATGAAACAGGTAAGCTTCCGTTTGAGATAAAGCTAAACGAAACTGTTCCTCTTAATGAAAATACCGAGAAAATCGCGAAAGCTTTTTCGGAGCTTTTACTAAAATATCAAGTTAGTAGTAGTGATATTAAGAAAAAGATGGAGCAATATCATCTATCTCTTAAGAAACTATACGACAGAACAGGCATAAAAAAGAATATGGCTCTTGCATTGGAAAAAAGAAAAAAATCGCCGCCTGAGATGTCGTCAAAAATCCGTAGCATGACAGAGGAAAGCGGAATTGACTTTGCAAATGTAACAAACGGCAAATGGAAATGTGGAAATACCGTAAGAACCGATAGCTTTATAGATTTATTTGAGGCAGCTTATAAAAAAGCGAAAGAAGAAATAGTCTTGCAAATTATAGACGATTAACCAAAAAACTGTACAGCCTTAGCGGTCAATTTTCCACTGCGCTGTGTTGTTCTCGTCGGAATCCAACAGGATTCCATCTTCCATCGCCTTGCGCATCAAAAAATCGCCTTGCAAAT
>JAUZPX010000064.1 GCA_030705695.1 Bacillota bacterium | reverse complement strand
TGCGAAATCCGCTGACTATAATTGATATCAGCGATATGTTTATAGAAACCGACTTTGCACCGTTCAAAAAGAAAACCGTGAGAGCGTTAAACGTGCCTGATTGTTCAGCTCAGTCTAAGGGCTTCTTTGAAAAAATGCTCAGCTTTGCAACAAGCATCGGCATGAAGGGGCTCGGATATGTTAAAGTAAACGACGATTTGAGCTTTAACGGACCTATTGATAAATTTTTAAGCGACAGCGACCGTGCAGATCTTATTAAACGTGCTGAACTCACGCCGGGTTGCGTATTGTTCTTTATTGCGGACAGCGCAGAAATCGCACCGAAGCTTGCCGGACAAATTCGTACAGAGATTGCAACACGCCTGAATTTAATTGACCAAAGCACATTTGAAATGTGCTTTATCGTTGATTTTCCAATGTTTGAACATGATGAAGATACAGGTGCTGTTATATTCACGCATAATCCGTTCTCTATGCCTCAGGGCGGAATGGATTCGCTTTTAAACAACAACCCTGATGATATTTTAGCATATCAGTATGATATTGTTTGTAACGGCGTAGAGCTTTCCTCAGGCGCTGTACGTAACCATAAAATTGAAATTATGAAGAAAGCCTTTGAGATTGCCGGTTATTCCGAAGAACAGCTCAAAGAGAAATTCTCGGCACTTTATAATGCGTTCCAATACGGAGCACCTCCTCACGCAGGTATGGCACCTGGTGTCGACAGAATGCTTATGTTAATGACTGAGGAACAAAATATCCGTGAGGTAATTGCATTCCCGATGAACAGCAGTGCTCAGGATCTGCTTTTAGGAGCCCCAGGAGACGTTACAGAGCAACAGCTCAGAGAAGTTCATATTAAAATTCGATAAAACGGAGGTTTTTCGATGATTACTCGTGAAGATATATTAAATATTGCTTTGCTGGCAAAACTTGATGTTGCCGAAGACGAGCTTGATAATCTTACAAAAGAAATGTCGGCGGTTGTCGCATTTGCCGATGCCGTTAACGAAGCCGATATCAAGACGGAGTCTTTTGACAACGTAAACAATCTTGCGAATGTATTTCGTTCCGACGAGGTACAGCCGTCCTTGCCAAATGAAGAGATAATAAAGAATGCGCTCGACAGCGATGACGGCTATTTTGTTGTGAAAAAGAGAGCGTAAGAGGAGCAATAGCAATGAGCGAAGCAATCGGAACAATTAAAAAGCTAAACGAAAAACTTGTGAAGAAAGAAATTTCCTGCACAGAGTTGACAAAGCTATATTTAAACGAAATTGATAAATGCAACGGCGAACTGAACGCCTATGTTAACATAACAGAGGAAACGGCTCTTGAAACAGCGAAAACTGTTGATGAGAAGCTTGCAAAAGGAATGGAAATTGCTCCGCTTGAGGGCATTCCGATGACCTTAAAGGATAATATTTCTACAAACGGAATAGAAACCACATGCTGCTCAAAGATTTTAAAAGGCTACAAACCGATTTACAACGCCACGGTATGGGATCATTTAAAATCGCAGAATGCTGTAATGTTGGGTAAAACAAATCTTGATGAGTTTGCTATGGGTTCAACATGCGAGACATCATGTTTCGGCGGTGCAAAGAACCCTCACGATACAGATTATGTCGCAGGAGGAAGCAGCGGCGGAGTTTCAAGTGCTGTTGGCGGAAATATTGCGGCATATGGTTTAGGATCCGATACAGGCGGTTCTATCCGTCAGCCTGCAAGTTTTTGCGGTATAGTTGGCTTGAAACCGACATACGGTGCAGTATCACGTTACGGGCTTATTGCGTTTGCTTCGAGCCTTGATCAAATAGGACCGATAACAAAGACGGTTGAAGACACAGCGCTTGTTTATGACGCTATTTCTGAGTTTGATCCAAAAGACTCGACTTCTCAGGGCAGAAGAAACAATCCTACAACGCCGACACTGAAAAACAGTATTAAAGGCATGAAAATAGGAATTTTAAAAGAGTATATGACAGGAATCGGCGATGAAATAGCCGCCTCCGTTGAAAACGCCAAGGAAGTATATAAGAGCCTTGGGGCTGAAATAATTGAAACAAGCCTGCCAGCAGTAAAGTATGCGTTACCTGTGTATTATATACTGGCTTGTGCAGAGGCTTCTTCAAATCTCGGGCGATACGACGGTATTCGTTACGGATATAAAACAGATCGTTACGACAGCATTCACGAGATGATGTGCAAAACCCGCAGCGAGGGATTCGGTGCTGAGGTTAAGCGTCGAATTCTTCTCGGAACGTATGTTTTAAGTGCTGGATATTACGATGCTTACTATAAAAAGGCGCAAGATCTTCGTGGGGCGATTATGAAAGGCTTTAATGAGCTTTTTGAAAAATGCGATGTTATTATTGCTCCGACTGTACCGATGACTGCCCTGAAAAAAGGACAGAATGCAGGCAACCCGACAGAAAACTATCTTACTGATTTATGCACGGTTCCTGTTAATATTGCTGGAATCCCCGCAGTGTCTGTACCATGTGGCGTTGCTAAAAACGGTATGCCGATAGGTTTACAGATTATCGGACCGTCTTTCAGCGAGCCGACGATTTTGAACGCCGCTTGGCAGTTTGAAACAGCAACGCATGATTCTGTATTTAAAGTTTCCCCTTACGGAGTAAAACTCTGATAATGCCGAAAACGCCGAAAAGGACGAATGATATGAATTACGAGCTTGTTTCGGGTTTTGAAACCCATGTTGAGCTTTCAACAAAAACAAAAATATTTTGCGGCTGCACCACTCAGTTCGGCGGTGACCCGAATACTCATTGCTGCCCGATTTGTATTGGTCTGCCCGGTACGCTTCCTAAGCTGAACGAACAGGTAGTGCACTACGCTATAATGGCTGGTCTTGCAACAAATTGCGAGATTGCAAATGTCGCTAAAATGGACAGAAAAAACTATTGCTATCCCGATTTGCCAAAAGCATATCAGATTTCGCAATTTGATATGCCGCTTTGCAAAAACGGTTATGTCGAGCTTTCTAACGGAAGAAAGATTCGCATTCTTCGTATTCACATTGAAGAAGATGCAGGTAAGCTTATTCATCAGCAGGGCAACACATATATTGACTATAACCGTGGCGGAGTTCCGCTTATTGAAATAGTCTCTGAGCCTGACATCCGTACTGTTGAAGAAGCAAAAGAATACGTTGAAAAGCTTCAGCTTATAATGCGCTATATAGGTGTTTCCGACTGTAAAATGCAGGAGGGCTCAATGCGCTGTGACGTAAATATTTCCGTTCGGCCGAAGGGCAGTGAAGAGCTTGGAACACGTACTGAAATAAAAAATATGAATTCCATTACTTTTATTGCAAAAGCTATGGAATATGAATTTGAGCGCCAAGTTAGTGTTGTTGAATCGGGTGGAAAAGTAGTTCAGGAAACTTTGCGGTACGATGAAGCAAGCGATACAACCTCAAGCATGCGTGGTAAAGAGGATGCTCATGATTACCGATATTTCCGAGAGCCGGATTTAGTTACGATAAATGTACTCGACAGTCTTATTGAAGAAATAAGGGAATCGCTGCCGGAGCTACCTTTTGTAAAGCTCCAGCGTTATATTGATGAACTTGGAATTCCTGAAACAGATGCACAGCTTTTAACAAAATACAGAAAAATTGCGGAGTATTTTGAAGATTCGATAAAAGGAACACAAAATCCGAGAACTGCTGCAAACTTCATTTTGGGTCAGATTTTCAAACGTCTTGAAAACGAATCTGCAAAGGAAGAATTTGACATCAAAACGACGGCAGATCAGCTTCGTGAAATGATACTTCTCATTGAAAGCGGCAAAGTTAAAATGAATCTTGCAAAATCCACTTTGGAAAAGATGCTTGATACTGGCAAAGCGTTTGGTGAGCTTGTTTCCGAAAGCGATATGGCAGGGTTGAGTGATGAAGCGCTTATAGAACTTTGCAAGCAAGCCGTAAGCGAAAATCCAAATGCCGTTGCCGACTATAAAGCAGGTAAAGAGAAAGCACTTAAGTCAATTTTAGGTACGGTTATGAAAAACAGCCGAGGAAAGGCTGATGCCAATATGGCAGAAGCAAAATTAAAAGAATTATTATCATAAAATATTAAGGACATCCAAATGGATGTCCTTTGTTATCGAAAAAATCAACGCCCTCGATTATTCGAGGGCGTAATTCTTATTTGTTTTTATTTATATCAGTTGGTGTCTGTTTATGAGCGCCTTTTAGAAAATCAAATACATTTTTCGGATCTTTATACAGCAAGACAAACAACCAAACCGCAAGACCGCAAAGAACTATTACGAATCCCAATAAAGTATCGTTTATGCTTAAATCCAAAAACGGTTCGCCCTTTGCGATGCTGAAAAAGCCGTCAACAACCCACATAAGCGTTGCGCCCCAGTACATAAGAACGAGCATACTGAATTTTATATTTTCATTATGTGCTTTGAAATACCAGATAAGCGTTGTTATTACGGCAGCAAAAGCTGTAATTACAAGACACATTGTTTAGCCCTCTATTGCTTTGTCGCAAGCAGAGTTCTTTTCTTTTCTGTTTTCAAGGTGTTTGGACACTGCAAGCATTACAACCCAGACGGCCGTAACAAGCAAAGCCATAGTAACGCCGACTGTTGCGATTTCCATGAGCATCGGTTGAATATCGGCAGGATTGTTCATTGCAGTTAAAAACGGAGCCCAAGGTACGACTTCGCCATGCCAAATATGCTCTATCGCAAGAAGAAAACTGCCACCCCACAGCATTTTGGTAAGCCACCCGATTTTTCTGCTGAATGGGATTCCGCTGTGATTTTCGGTTTCTGCAATTTTCGTACTATCTTTTCCAGATAATGAAAGCGTAGCTTTTTCTTTTTTTTCTATCCTCTTTTTGATTATTGTAACGATAATTGCCTCGGCTAAAGGAGCTGTAAAACATGCCATATTAATAAACCTCCTAAATAAATTATATTGGATTAGAAAAAAATATAATGCCATATCCGATTAGGCGGATATGGCAACATTCCTGATTATACTTTTATATGTATTAAACAGTTAATGATTAAGCAATGACTTTTGCCATTCTTTTCTAACTTGAGATATTATACCATCAACACTATTTATTGTCAACTATAGTTGAGGCGAGAGTCATTCGGGAATTATGAAGTTAATAGCTTTCGGAATTACATTAAATGTAGGGTTTATCATTGAAAAGATTTCGCCGTCAATACATACTTTTAATGGGTTTTTAGCAAAAATCTGAACAGATTTCGCTTTTCGGTATTCAATGAGATTCGGAAGTGCCTCAATATGATTCCCTTTTGCGTAAACTTTTGAAAAGCCTGCAATTGTTAATCTTGAGACTTTTTTTACTGCACAAATATCCATCATACCGTCAGAAAGATTTGCATGAGTCAACGCTTTAAAATGGCCGCCATAGTACGAGCCTTTGCCGAATGCAGCCAATAAAAAAAGGTGATTGTCAATATATTCGCCGTCAACTCTTATACGCATATTTACGCCGAGTTTGTGAATTAATCTTGTTACAAGCGAAAGATTGTATGCGGCATTTCCGTTTATGAAAGGAAATCGTCTAAAAGTGTTTACACCATAACCAACATCCGCATCAAAACCAATATTTGCAATATTTATGCAAATGCGCTCGTGCACTTTTATTACATCAACTTTTACTGTGTTTCCGTTAAGTTGCTTTTCAATATTGAGAAAATCATGATTATGAAAGTTTTTAACATAATCGTTTCCGCTTCCAATAGGAATACATCCTAAACTTGTATTCGAAAAACCGAAAATTCCGTTAGCAACTTGATTAAGAGTGCCATCGCCTCCACAGGCGTAAAAACGAACGTGGTCTTTTTCGTCAAGACAGGTGTTACGAGAAAAATATCTAGCGTCATCAGCATTTTCTGTAATATGAATTATCGGTTCGATATTTAATTTTTGGCAAGCAGAGGCTATTTCTTTTTTTATATTTTCAAAAGTTTTTCCTCTACCTTTGCCTGCTACGGGGTTTAATATAAAAATATGTTTCATATAAGCTCCAAATTCAAAAAATCCAAAATGTGTTTAATTATACGAATTTTCGACAAAAAGAAAATAGGATACGATACGGACATAATGCCGCAATTTTATGGCGATTTTTATGTGTTTTTAGAGCTTAATTGTTTTTTGACCATTTACTGTTTCAGTAAACCAAACATTTTTTACTGTAAAACCTTTACCGTTTAAATAATCAAGGCTTTCAGCGTCTGATTCAAACGCAAATGTTAGCTTATAGGAATAAAGTGCCTGCCGTTTAAGCCCTGCTAATTTATTTTGTTGGTTTTTCCCGTATTTCCCGTCACCTACCAATGGGTGACCAATGCTTGCAAGATGGGCCCTAATCTGATGTGTTCTGCCTGTTAAGAGCTCGACTTCCAAAAGGCTCATGTTATTAGCTTCACTTAAAACACGGTATTTTGTTTTAATGGTTTTAGCTGATTCCTGCATTGAATCGTGAATATACACACGGTTTTGGCTTTCGTTTTTTACAAGAAAGCCTGAAAGTGTAGCTTCCTTTTTCTTAAGTATTCCGAAAACAACACAGAGATAAATTTTTTTAATTTCACGGCTTTTCATTTTAGCGTTTAATATGCGAAGCGACTCTGCATTTTTGGCGGCAATAACAATTCCGCCTGTGTTTCGGTCAATGCGATTAACTAAAGCGGGAGCAAAGGAGTTTTCGGATTTTGGATCATATTCGCCTTTGTCATACAGATAATGCTGAATTCGTGCAATTAGTGAATCAAAATGATAGTTTTCATCTGGGTGAACAATAAGCCCAGGCTTTTTGTCGGCAAGAAGAATGTTTTCGTCTTCGTAAAGTATGTCGATATCGGTAGGAGCTTTCAGGAAATCGTAGTTTTCGGCTGTACTTGCATTTGCCGCTTCAAAGAATTCATCTTTAATATAAAAAGTTAAGATATCGCCTTCATTTAATCTATCTGCAATATCACATCGTTTACCGTTTAGTTTAATATATTTTGTTCGAATGTATTTGTACATCAGCGATTTTGGCATTGTTTTAAAATGTTTTGAAAGAAATTTATCAAGCCGCTGATCTGCATCGTTTTTTTGAATTTCAATTGTTTTCATTTCTGTTACCGTTATCTATAAAATGGCGGTGATGAGATTTTCATCACCGCAAAACGTTTTGATTATTCTTCAATTTCCCAGTTGTGCCAGACGTTCTGAACATCGTCATTATCATCCAGCATATCAAGTAAGCGCTGCATTTTTGTGACAGCTTCCTCGCCAGCGAGTTTTGTATAAGTGCTTGGCACCATTTCGATTTCCGCCGAGGCAAAGGTGTAACCTTTTGCGGATAAATCGCTGTGGACTGAGCTGAAATCTTCAGGCTCGGTATATATTTCGAATACATCGTCATCAGCTTGAAAATCGGAAGCTCCTGCTTCCAAAGCATGTTCCATAACGGTATCTTCGCTTGCATCTAAATCTTCACGTTCGATAATCAGTACGCCTTTTTTAGAGAACATGAAAGATACGCATCCCGGGGTTCCCATATTACCGCCGAATTTGTCGAAATAATGGCGAAGATCACCGGCAGTACGGTTTCGGTTATCTGTTAGTGTTTCAACAATAACGGCTACACCGCCAATTCCGTATCCTTCATATGTAATTGCTTCATAGTTTGTATCGTCTCCGCCGCCGGAAGCTTTTTTAATGATGCGCTCTATATTTTCGTTAGGTACATTGTTAGTTTTAGCTTTTGCAATGCAATCTTTAAGTTTGGAGTTTACAGATGGGTCGGCGCTTCCGCCCTCACGTACTGCAACAGCAAGCTCTCTGCCGATTTTGGTAAAGATTTTTGCCCTTGCTGCGTCATTTTTACCTTTTTTCTGTTTAATTGTACTCCATTTGGAATGTCCGGACATTATATTTGCCTCCTGCAAATCAAAATATTACATGTTATTTTATCATATATAACTTATGTTTGCAAGGGAAGATAACCTGATATATTTTACTTTAAAAGAAAAATCATAAAATTCTCACCAGTGTTGCTTTTCGGGCTTTTATACAGTAATTTGCCAATCTTTTTGAGTTCTGCATTTTGACCTGAGCCTTCTAAAGAAACAAAAAGAATTTGTTTATCATTCGGATGTCGGTTTATCGCTTTATTTATTAACGTTTCAACAGGCATATTTCCGTCAGAATTATCGCATTCTTGCCAGTAGGCAAACGAAAAATCGCCTGAATAATAGCTGAATTTTTTAATGTTTTTAAAATATGGCAAAACAGATGCTCCGCAGCATTTATTATTGCAAATCACCAGGGTATCGTTTGAGTCATAACCATGTTTAATAACATAATTGGCTGCACCTTTTGCTCCTGAATCATAATGCATAAAAACTTTTGAAATATTGCTGTAAACAAGCCAACTGTTAATGCAAATAACCAGAACCATTATCACAGCAAATACTTTTTTGAATACTGAGAGAACTCGGTTTTTCTTGAAGCCGTTGTCTGTTTGTTCGCTTCTGTCATTGCTTTTCATTGCCAACAGATATGAAACAATCACTGCAAAAACAATCATGGACATCTGCCTGTTTTGCGCTTTTTGCGAGATGTATACCATTAATAATCCGCCTGTCATGCTAAAAACGGAAAATAACAGGACATAAAGCCGTGTTCGTTTTGTTTTTGCAAAAAGACATGCGGCGATTCCACTAATGAACAAGAATATTGCAAAAGCATTATTGAGCGTATTGGAAATATTGGTGTTTTTTCCATGAAAAACATTGTAATAGAGGTTGTTTATAGGTCTTAACGCATCAGAATTAACAGCAGGGATTCCACTGCCGAACCGACGTAATGCAACAGTTAAGTAATCAGGTGAAAAAACTGTTACAGGTGTCAAACGGTCATATACTGACCCTTTAACTACAGCATAAGGCGAATGCAACAGACCAAAAAAGGATGTCATTGAAGCAAGCAGGAGAATTGCTCCACAAAGACCAATTATAAAAACGGTAATTACTTGGATATTTAAAATTAGATTAGGTTTCTTTTCTTTAATTGCCAAGAGTAAGAGTATTATAAAATCGGAAGCTAAAAATGCTATGGCTACCACGGACGCAAAAATATTTGAATTAAGTAGCAAAAAAATTAAGATTCCGTATAGACAAAAGTGTTTTGTAAATCTTGTTTCATAAATCAAATATATTAGAAGCATCAGCAATACTGAAATAGCATAATTTCGAGCAAAAACATTTATCATATATGATAATGAAGTTGAAAACAGTATGAATATCTTTAAAACAAAGTTTATGTTTAATTTAAAGCAAACAATATAAGCTATGGCGATTATTATTAGAAACTGAAGTGCATTTTGCGAGGCATAGGGAAGTCCAAGCTTGACAAGCGGAAAAACCATGGCATACCACAAGATGGGATGACCTTCATATTTAAGCTGAGCAAACATCTGCGGAAATGATAAGTCACGTAAAAGAAGCCAACTTTGTGCTTCGTCACGCCATGGTGCATGATGAAGTAATGCATACAGGGAATACAAGGTAAAAACAATGAAAATACAGCCGCCGACTAAGCCTTGCCGACGGCTGAATATTTGATTTTTTAAGGATTTACACATGGGCTTACTCCTCACAATTCCTTATTAATCGAAATAATATTTATAAATCAACGGTGTAAAATCTTAAAATACTGACTGAATTCTCTTTACGGCTTCCAAAGCGTCTTCTCTGCTGCCGAAAGCGGTCAGACGGAAGTAACCTTCTCCGTTTGCTCCAAAGCCTGCTCCCGGTGTTCCTACAACTGCTACCTTGTTAATAAGTTCATCGAAAAGCTCCCAAGAACCCATACCGTTAGGACATTGCAGCCAAATATATGGTGCGTTCACACCGCCAAAGCAAGTAAATCCAGCCTTTGAAAGCGCTTCACGGATAATGCGTGCATTTTCAAGATAATATTCAATATTTGCACGAGTCTGCTTTTCCCCTTCCAGAGAGAAAACTGCCTCAGCAGCTCGTTGAATTATGTAAGCTGTTCCGTTAAATTTTGTACCCTGACGCCTATTCCACAAGCTGTGCAGAGATTCTTTTTTACCATTAACGCTTTTTGCTTCCAAAGCTTTTGGAATAACTGTATAACCGCAACGTACACCTGTAAAGCCGGCTGTTTTTGAAAAGCTTCTAAATTCTATTGCGCATTTCTCGGCATTTGGGATTTCGAAAATCGAGTGAGGTATTCCGTCCTCAGTAATAAAACGCTCATAAGCTGCATCGAACAGAATGACAGCTTCGTTTTCTAAAGCATAATTGACCCATGCTGTCAGCTGATCTTTTGTAAGCACAGAGCCTGTTGGATTATTTGGCGAGCATAAATAAACAATATCTGCATGAAAATCAGGCGGCTCAGGAGCAAATCCTGTGGCTGCCGTACAAGGAATCATCTTTATTTCACGGCCTGCCATGAGATTAGTGTCAATGTACACTGGATATACAGGGTCTGTTATAGCTACAATATTGTTTGCGCCGAAAATATCTCCGATATTGCCAGTGTCGCTTTTTGCACCGTCACTTACAAATATTTCATCTGCACAAATGCTTATCCCATGCTTTTGAAAATCGTTTTTTGCAATAGCTTCACGCAAAAAATCATAGCCCCCGTCAGGAGCATATCCACGAAATGTTGAGACATTGCTCATTTCATCAACCGCCTTATGCATTGCCTCAATGCAAGCCTGTGGTAACGGACGTGTTACATCACCGATACCGAGTTTTACGATTTGTTTATCTGGATTAGCTGCTTTAAAAGCTTCAACCTTCTTTGCGATATCGGCAAAAAGATAG
>JAUZPX010000063.1 GCA_030705695.1 Bacillota bacterium | reverse complement strand
GTCAAGGACACTTTTAATAAAACGTATAGGGGCTATCGGAGATGGAGGGCCGTAACCATCATATTTCATTAATATTACTTTATCTGCAATTTTGCCTTGAGTCGGATAATCCTGTGCTTCGTAAAGCAGTCCCGATTGATCTCCGCTAATTTTAGGTGGCAGAGATGTATACAAAAGATATCCGTTTTCATGTAAACGGTCAGCCGCTTTTTTTAAGAAATTGTTGTACTTTTCCTTATCAGCAGGATAGACAAACTCAAAATCAATGTTAAGCCCCTTATAATCTTTTTGCTTCATAACCTGAAGTATGTTGTCTAGCAAGGTGTTTTGTATTTGCTCACTGTTTAATATCTCATGAGCTATATTACTGTCGAAACTGCCGTTATCACTAATATTTGTAATAACCATCCTGGGGATTACTCCCGCCATTTCAGCAACCTGTATAATACGTGAATCCTGTATATTCGAAAGACTTCCGTCTGCACCAACCTGATAGCCAAATACGCTCAGAGAGCTTAGGGATGATAAAGCATTCATTACTCCGAATAAATTTTCCGTAGGATACGCATATCCATTCACAGTTATTTGTTTTTTTTGCGATGTCGGTATGGTAATAATGCTTTCCGCTTCAATTTTATTAGGGTCTTTAATTTGCGGATTTTCTTTCATCAAATCTTCAATTGATACATTATATGTAATTGCAATTGAGTGAAGCGTTTCGCCAAATTTAACCCTATGTTGTTTCTCATCATTTGAAATAATAAGCGTCTGATTAGGTATTATTTTGTTTGGATCGGAAAGTTGATTATCATGTATTATTTTATTTTCCTCTACACCATATTGCTTTGAAATCATATAAATCGTGTCTCCGGGATTTACAACATGAATTATCAAATTTATCACACCCTTAATATAAATTTAGCTTTATAAATCATTTAAAATATCAAGGGCTTTTTTGATATCTAAACGGCCAAAGCCCCATTGTACATTTGGATAATCTGTATTGACATCTCGATCACAGCCCGAGATAAAAACAGCCCGAATTAAATATGTATTCATTTCAGAAAGATTTTTTTCTACGATTCCCCATTGCAGCATGAGTGCACTGACCCCGGCCGTTACTGCTGCTGCTACACTGGTACCGCTCATTGTACCGTAGCCATCGGGAAATACTCCGAGAACATTTACTCCTAATGCCGTAAAATCAGGCGATAAAACAGGCGTTCGTGTCGGTCCCCAAGATGTATCGACGTAAAGACTGTTGTTTTTATCGTTATAAGCACCGCAAGTCATAGCACCAGAGGCTGTTGCAGGTACTGTGATTGTATAATTGGGAGACGGCGCCAGAAATTCAACTCCCTTGTCAACCAATCCTGTAATCGGCAACCAAGCATGAAACGTACCGTCAAATATGGCTTCACCATAAATGTTTATAGTCCAGATCCCAGGCGTTGCATCCTTAATTTTTATAACTGTCAGTTTTGAAGAACATCGTTCTAAAGGAAAAAAATATTCGATAAAAACTTTTGATTTTTCCAGAGCGAATTTAGTACTGTAAATTGTCCCTGGTTTTGCGGGCACCTTTTCGATAGTATCTCCTGTAGGAGATATAACTGAAACAGCTAATCTATCTAATGCGTTATTCCACAAATTAATATAAAAAGACGGGTTGTCTTTTTCAACTTTTACCTCTATAGTCTCTTTTTGCCCTTCTGCAACAACTCGACCTTGAGTATGATGCTTACCTACACTTTCGTTCCCCGCTGCAGAGCAAATTGCTACTCCTGTTTCAGATGATACCTCAGCTAAATACTGTTCCAATATGCTATATCCGTCATGCCCACCTGAGTTTGTTCCGAGAGATATACAAATTGCTACGGGTCGTTTAAGTTTTTTCGCTTTTTGTAGTACATATTCTATACCAAGCATAAAATCAACAGAAGAAAAAGCATTTTGCTGTAATGGAGGTACAGTAAATTCGTTTAGAAAATAATTATCTGCCTTACATAGCTTAACTATAATAAACTCTGCATCGGGGGCTGCACCTGCATAATCTCCTTTTTCATTACTTCCCGCAACCGATGCCAAAAAAGTACCGTGACCAACATTATCCTTGTGAGGTACAGTTGAAAACGGATTTTTTGATTTAAGTGCCTCATTTATTTGTGCCTCTGAATATTCCGTACCGAATATCATACCGCTATACTTGGGCTGATCTATAGTTTGGTCCCAAATGTATTTAATTCTTGTTGTCCCGTCTTCGTTTCGAAAGGCTTTTTTTGTATAATCAATTCCTGTATCAATAATGGCAATGAGCACGCCTTTACCTGTAAGATTATTTTCATCATGATGATCAATTTTGGCAATTTCCGAAGCAAAAGTGTTTTTTTGATCAAGTGTTGTTAAAATAAACGGCATAAAGTCAATATCAACTGTTCTGATTTTATTTTTTATATCGGTAATCTCATCGTAATTAACATATATTACACGATAGTCTCTTCCTAACTTTGGCCCAAAATGAATTACATGGTGCTTTTGAGCCTCGATATCCGATAAAAGTGAATTTCTTATTACCACGGATGTAACATCCGGTTGTGAAACAAATTGAGTAAGTGACTCGGGGGCATTTGTAATAAGATTTTCAATGTCCTCCGTGGGAGCTTGCTCTTTTTGCGGCTGCAAATTCATATGTGTTGATTGAAACTGATTATTTTGATTTGCATCCATTTTTTATCCCCCTTTACGACTGCTGTTTAACAGATCAAGTGTTTTTTTTAGGCAAAGCGAACCATAGCCCCATTGCTGATTCGGATAATCAATGTTAGGACTTTGATTTGCGCCTTTTTGCAAAAAAGCTTTTACCTTCTGCCCATACAAAAAAACGTCGTTATTTTTTACAATACCCCATTCCATCATAATTGCCGCTGCTCCTGTAACAAATGGGGCTGCAATACTTGTTCCTGAAAAAGTGCTATATCCCCCTCCCGTATTTGCGGAAAGCACATTTACCGCAGGTGCCACTAAATCAGGTTTTACAAATACGTAAAAGCTTGTAAATCCTCTACCCGAAAAAGAAGCTATTGCACTAATGTTTGCATCATATCCTCCCACAGAAATTACATTTTGCACCGTTGAGGGTAATGTAAGTGTTGTATATGCAGTAGGCAATGAAAAAGCAGTTTTTGTTGTAACCAACTCAACAGTCGGTAACCAAATATCAAAATTTCCATCCACCACATTTTGAGCTGCAACTTTAAGCCTCCAAAGACCAGACGGAATTGGTTTTTGTTTTTTGTTAAACTCAAAATATATTTCCTGTTGAACACTGTAATTTGTAGGCTCACCGTAAAGAATTGTAATTATTGAGCCCCCTGTAGACAAGGTGTTGATTTGACGACTGCTGTCAATTATTCCTGTACTGTCTCCGCTCGGAGCGATCAACTCTATTGTAAAATCATCGGTAAAATTCTTCCAAAATGTCATGAAAGCAAAATCAAGCCCTGGCGCCATAACAAAAGGCACTTCAAGCGTCTGATTTTCATTGATTTTCCCAAAGTAATGATGTGCGGCATCGCCTTCGTTGCCTGACGCCACAACAATAACCGTTTTCCATTTTCGTGCCATATCATTAATGTATGATTCAAACAGTGAATTTCCGTCATGCGACCCGTTATTTGTACCAAAACTCATATTTAGTGAAAGCGGCATATTTAATTCTTCGGCTTTATCGATTACATACTTGACCCCACGCATGAGTTCAGTAGTATTGGCAAAGGATTCGTTTCCTTTTACTCCGATTTTCACCATTATTATATTTGCTTCAGGTGCAATCCCTTTTTCCTTACCGTTTAAGGCTCTTCCGTTTCCCGCTGCTACAGCCGCTACTGCCGTCCCATGTCCGAGATCATCAGTCTGGGGTACAGTTGTGGAGTTTCGTCCTTCTTTAATTGCTTTATTTATTTGGGCATTGTCGTATTCAACACCGCTGTTAAAATCGGATGGTGGCTTTCCACCTGTTGCTGTTTGATCCCAAATATACAAAATTCGGCTGGTACCGTCATCATTTATAAAATCAGGGTGATGATAATCGATACCTGAATCAATAAACGCTACAATTGTTCCCTTTCCCGAAAGATTGTACCCGGTGGGGCTATGTACTGACGTAATGCAGGTTGATACATCAGTTTCATTAATTAACAGTACCAACTTTTTCGGAAACTCAATGTAGATTACCTCGGGAGATGATAATAATTGCAGGATTTGCTCTTGCTTAATCGTAATAATGGCATAACTTTCATTCAAAATCTCAACCTCGACATTAAGTTCTTTGCCAACCCTCAAAATATCCCCATAGTACTGAACTATTAGTTCCCACTCGGTTGCGCCTTGGCTTAATCCCGCTAAAATCCCGGGAAGAGTCGGCGTATTGATTGGATTTATTGTATTTGGCATAATTCTTTCCCCCAATCAACAGTTTTAGTAGAAGCTTTCAATAAGATTCAAGTTAAATTTATAAAACGACCAAGTTCCGCTCCATATGTATCCCAAGATTTTGTCTGACTCAATTTTAATCGGATAAAACCAAAAACTATGCCCTGATGACATCCATATAAAAACAATATGATGCACATACATTTTCAGTACTTTTTCTTGTACTTGTTCTCGAGAATGAAAAAAAGTAGGAATTGCTTGAGGCGGAGGCAAAACAGGTTTTCTATCGGGATGTTCAGAAAAATGATATGGATACATAAAATAACGCCCCTTTTCTCATCAATTATATGCACAAAAATTAATGCAAATTCACAAGAGATGAATTAATACTTTGCTTTTAGCATAATATTCAATAGTATTTAAGCCGAATTTTATTAATGATAAAAGATGAGGTGATCTGTTTGGATCAAAACACCACTCCTGCACCATCAACAACACCGCCTTTAGCCCCTATACCCAATACTTCTGACCAAGGCAGACTACAAATTATGGTTTTTTCAAAAGATATTGCGAAACCTTTAGAGGGCGCGAATATCACTATTACGGAAACTGGTACTGATAAAACAGTTGACAAGCTTGTTACAAGCAACGTTGGGAAAACACCGGATATAAACCTTGCAACACCTCCCGTTGAATACTCTATGGAGCCGTATCAGCCAAAGCCTTATGGTGAGTATGATTTAACAATTGTTGCCGAAGGGCATCAAACTGCAAAAATCAACGGAGTCCAGATTCTTCCAGGTACATTGGCATTACAAAATATTGCGCTGACACCTTTTCAGGAATTAGGACAGAAAACCATCATTGACATTGAACAGAATACACTTTACGGAATATTCCCGCCTAAAATCCCAGAATCGCCTGTAAAACCGCTACCCCCTTCAAAAGAGCTTGTTGTTCTGCCTCAGGTGGTAATTCCAGAAACAATCGTCGTTCATGGTGGAGTTCCCAATGATAAGACTGCTCAAAACTACTATGTTCCGTTTAAGGAATACATTAAAAATGTTGCCAGCTGCGAAATATATTCCAACTGGCCTTACTCAACGATCACAGCAAATGTTCTTGCAATTCTTTCGTTCACATTAAACCGAGTTTATACCGAATGGTACCGAGGAAAAGGTTATAACTTCACAATTACAAACTCAACAGCCTTTGACCATGCTTTTAACTACGGACGAAATATATTCAGTGAGATTTCCACAGTCGTCGATGATATATTCACCTCGTATATCACAAAACCAGATATTCGTCAACCTCTTTTAACACAATATTGCGATGGTCAAAGAGTCTCTTGCCCCAACTGGATGACACAGTGGGGATCTAAATATCTTGGAGATCAAGGTTACACAGCCATAAACATTCTCAAACACTTTTACGGGCAGGAAATTTATCTAATGCAAGCGGAAAAGGTACAAGGAATTCCATCTTCCTACCCCGGATATGATCTGCAAATGGGTTCAACAGGCGAAGCTGTAAGAACAATTCAAACTCAGCTAAATGCAATTGCAAAGAACTATCCATTGATTCCAAAAGTAAAAGTTGACGGCGTGTTTGGTCAAGATACGCTAAACGCCGTAAAGGCATTCCAAAACACCTTTAATCTGCCGGCAACAGGTATTGTTGACTACCCAACATGGTATAAAATTTCTGATGTTTTTGTGGCTGTACAAAACTTAGCTGAACTTAAATGATAAAAAAGTGCCTTTATGATAAGTTGTTAAGCTTATCATAAAGGCGCTTTTTTGCTTGTACTTTAAAAGTTAACTCAAATGAGGTAAGCAAATTAGTATTTTATTGTTAAAATATATAAGTCTAAAGGATTATGCAACCTAACATAGGAATTATTAAAGAACAAGGGGGGAATCAGCAATGGAGTACATTTGCAATAACTGCAAGCATTTCAGACAACATTATATTAAATTCGGAAAAAGTTACAGTGAAATATCGCATGGACATTGTGTATACCCAAGATTAAAAAATCGAGAAACTATAACAAAAGCATGTGAACATTTTTGTGAAAGAAAATCTTTTTGTAAATAAAGCAAACCCATCGGGAAACGGCTTGTTTCCCGACGGGTTTTGGAGCTGCTAATGCGATTCGAACGCGTGACCTCGTCCTTACCAAGGACGTGCTCTGCCAACTGAGCCATAGCAGTGTTATTTATAATTGGTTACCTTGACGTTTTGCAATCAATTCAAAAAGCTTTTTCTGGTCTTCATCTTTTAGAGAAACATATATTTTCTCTGTTTTATATTTGCTCTCATCTTTTTTCTTAAACTTTTTGTATTCTATAAAATCGAATTTTTAGTATGGGCTGGGTTTCCTGCCACAATAAGTTCATTTTCGTATGAATGCCTATATTCTGTTATATTTTTTATAGGTATTTTTTTATATACGAATATACTGCCTAAAATTGCAACGTACTCCTCAGTTATTGTTACATTAGATGCTAAGTAAAAAGCTACAAAGGCAGTAAATAATAATAAAGGTATAGAAAATATAATTATAAGGTATGCTAAATCTGTAAAAATGGTCCAAATTGGCATAAACACCAATAAACATTTATACAAATACAAAAAATTGTATATGCCTTTGATTTTTCTATTTTAAATCTATAAATAATAATCACTTCCTTAGTGCTTTTATAAAAATTATTAAAAATTACCACTAATATTTAATGCTTTTTCTTAAAAAATAATTAAATTCGGCAAAATCAACCGTCTTTTCCGTTTTTTTCTTCAAAATATTCAGTTGCAACGGCACTTATTCCACAGGAAAGTAAAGATACTCCAACCGTAATACCAATACCTATTCCTACTCCCCAACCAACCGGTGTTAACGCTGTAACACCGATACCTACAATAGCTAGCCCTACCTCCATGCCAGAAAGACCCCACTTTTCATTATTTGTTAAATATGGGTCTGCCATATGTGAGGCAATTGCAAATGGCGTAGCACAGGCATATCCATATCCTGATAAGGCTGCTGCATCTGAGCCAACCACTCCAGCCGCAGTTCCTATTGCAGAAACACCAGTTTTATATATAGTTAAAGCATTACTTGTTATACTAAAACCATCAGAACCTCTTGTGTCCTTTTGTTGCTTGGTTTTTGTAGATGATTTCTTTGCGGTACTTCCTCCGCTTGACCCCCTTTTTCTTACTCACCTTTGACGCTGCATGAGAAGGTTTTGAAGGTAACGGGTCAGCAGGATAGTGCTCATTTACCTCTGCACTGGCAGCTCCAGAACTATATCCCTCATTGAGATATTCACGATATTCCGCAGCACGAAACGACACAGAATATTCACCCGTTGGGTCAGCATTCATTATAGGGTTATTACCACAGTAGGCAAACATGTTTTTATCGCCCAAGCCTTGACCTGTTTGAATAAGCCCATCCGCATTAACAAACCTATTCGTTATTGGGTCATAGTAGCGAGACTGTAAATAGTACAAGCCGCTTTCAGTATCGTAATAATATCCTCTGTAACGGAACGGGTTTAAATTACCAATGTTATACGGGTCGCTTATTGTGTTGCCGTTGGCGTCTTTTTGCCGTGCGTATTTTTTACACATTTTAGCATAATTCCTTATTTTTTGCAATAAAGGGTAAGGGCGCATTACTGCGCCCTTTGTATTTACATTGCTTTGAAATAATTTCTGTCGTTTTTTTCTGAAATATAATTTATTTCAGAAAAATTGTTTTTTATAGCATTTGACTTAATTCTTTCTATTATTTTTATGTCCTTTACATAAACATCAACAAATATTGAATCAGTTACTAATATTAAAATTTCACATTCACTTTTCGTGAAATCTTCATAAGAATTAATATCATTAAAATCGCTATAAACTGCATAAGCTTGTAAATTTACAAAAATAACATAATATGATGGATACATTATTCTTTTTTCAAATTCAATACCATCAACGATATCATTGGGAAACAAAGACTCATCCTTTATATAAATTTCTTCTTCATCAATTTTCCAAGTGTATTTTTGCACTTCAATATCTTGTAAAATATCATACAATATTGAGCCATGTTTATTTGGAACTTTAAATGTTAATCCTCGAATCATAATATCACCTCAATAAATATTTAAATCCTTGTTTAACCAAATGCTTTAGATGCAGACTCACATAACATAATACTGAGAGGTACTTCTGCTGCATCATCTGCTGCTCCGATACCTGTTACATCATCCGCTGCAACCGCTGCCATGAGTAATGAAATTCCAACTACTGCAGAACCTGCAATGACCTTATCGGTAAGAGATATATTATAAGCTGGACCACGTTTTGAATTCCCATATTCATCCCATGTCCAATCGTGCTGATGTGGACTATCAAGCTCTGGATGATGATCAGCGTGTCCATAGTCTGTGTCAGTTTTTGCTCTTCCATTTTCGTCGTATTCTCTCTCTTGACTTCCATCTGGCTTCCTAACTTTTGAATTCGGTTTTCCAGTTCTGTCAAGAGAATTTGAACCTGCTGAACTTCCTTTCTTCTTACTCACCTTTGACGCCGCATGTGGATGTTTTGAAGGTAACGGGTCAGCAGGATAACGCTCATTTACCTCTGCACTGGCAGCTCCAGAACTATATCCCTCATTAAGATATTCACGATATTCCGCAGCACGAAACGACACAGAATATTCACCTGTCGGGTCAGCATTCATTATAGGGTTATTACCACAATAAGCAAACATGTTTTTATCGCCCAAGCCATTGCCTGTTTGAATAAGCCCATCTGCATTAACAAATCTACCTGTAGTCGGGTCATAATATCTGCTTTGCAGGTAGTACAAGCCGCTTTCTGTATCGTAAAAATAACCTCTGTAACGGAACGGGTTTAAGTTACCAATGTTATACGGGTCGCCTATTGTATTGCCGTTTGCTTTTTATCGTGCGTACTTTATACACATTTTAGCATAATTTATTGTTTTTTGCAATAAAGGGTAAGGGCGCAGGTTAACTGCGCCCTTTTAACACAATCAGTTTACATTGAAATTTTCACTAATTTTATTATGATCATTTTGAGATAAATAAGTAATGCAAATACTCTTTAAATCCTTTGAAAATTTTGCATTAATTATAGGAGACGTATCTTTAGCAAGAGTATCTTTGAATGAGCTAATTTCTCTATAGTATTGAGATTTATCAAATATATCCTGTACAATTATGGATTTACCATCTTGACCATAATACGCAACCAAATTATTGCATTCATCAAAAACGCCATAAAAAGTTTGAGAAAGTTTGTTTGTTAAAGTATTGTAAAAATATATCCATTTTGTTTCAATTCCAGTTCCTGTTTGTAAGCTTACTGAAACTATATTATTAGCACTGCTAAATTTAGGGTATCTTCCTAAGAAACCACCTTCATTAACAATTGTACCTTTATTATCATACAAATAGTAATAATAAGTTTGATTATCGCCTTTTAACAGCTTGTAGTTTTTACTTTGAGCAATTATAGTTGAATGTTTTAAATCATTTATTGTTATTTTTGAAACAACGGATGATGGAGTAGCTATACTGGTTGAATTTTGATTACTTGTACTTTTTATTTCATTAGCATTGCTACAAGATGATAAAAATAAAATAATTTCAGTCCAACAAATAATTAATAATATAATTTGTTTTTTCATAAAATCACCTATTGATATTTGTAGAATCTAAATTCATTAGAATCAATACCACGTATTTGTACTTCCTTTAATGTTGAAAAATCCCAATTTGGTGTACTTCCTGGTGGATCCATAGACATTGGACTATAATACAATGTGCATCCATAAGTAAAATCTGCATCTTCATTATCATATATTGGAATTACAGCCGCTATTATCCCTTCATATTCTGTACTTGATTCATCACGGTTATTTAAGTAATCCATACATGCATTATAATTGCTGTCTCCAAAACCGCTAAATTGATATGGAGCAGAAACTACATCATGTATACTAATATTTTCTTTTTTTGATCGGTTTTTTATTACATGAGCCACTGCTTTTTGGCTTTTTTTATTCTGAGCTCCCGATTCCGCAGCGACTGTTGCAACAAATTCTTTTTGTTGATTTGTAAGAGATGATATTAATTTATGGGTAAATGTAGCTTTTTGCCCATCACTAATCAAGACCTGGTTAACCATATAAACTGCTTGGTCATTTGCTTCTTTTGGAGACATATTAAATGCATCACTCGTATAAAGATTATAGAATAAATTATATATTAATTTGGTATCATGTGTACCCGTTGGGTCAGCATTCATTATAGGATTATTCTGACAATAAGCAAACATGTTTTTATCGCCCAAGCCTTGACCTGTTTGAATAAGCCCATCTGCATTAACAAATCTACCTGTAGTCGGGTCATAATATCTGCTTTGCAGGTAGTACAAGCCGC
>JAUZPX010000062.1 GCA_030705695.1 Bacillota bacterium | reverse complement strand
TATTTTGACGATGCCGACATGGTTTCGCTTATCGACAGTTCACTTGATTTCTGGCTCACAAGCGGTCCTTATGCCGCACAATTTGAAAAGGACTTTTCTGAATTTTTAGGTGTAAAATTCTGCTCGCTGACAAATTCGGGTTCTTCTGCAAACCTGCTGGCCTTTTATGCGCTGACTTCCCCAAAACTTAAAGAACGTCAAATTAAAAAGGGCGATGAAGTCATCACTGTAGCCGCAGGATTCCCGACAACTGTAACTCCGATAATTCAATACGGTGCTGTTCCTGTTTTTGTAGACATCAACGACGCTATGTACAATATCGATGCAACGCAGCTTGAGAAAGCTTATTCCAAAAAAACAAAAGCTGTCATGATTGCTCACACACTTGGCAATCCGTTTAATCTGCAAGCAGTAAAGAATTTCTGCCTTGAAAAAAATCTCTGGCTTATTGAGGATAACTGCGACTCTCTCGGTTCAAAATATTTTATTGACGGAGAATGGAAATATACGGGAACTATCGGCGATATTGGAACATCAAGTTTTTACCCTCCTCATCACATGACTATGGGCGAAGGCGGTGCTGTATATACGAACGATCCGCTGCTGCATCGTATAGTAAACTCGTTCCGTGACTGGGGACGTGACTGTTGGTGTGATCCTGGTAAAGACGACACCTGCTGCCACCGCTTTGATATGCAGTTTGGTGAGTTACCGCTCGGCTACGACCACAAATATGTATACTCGCATTTTGGATTTAACCTTAAAGTTACTGATATGCAAGCAGCAATCGGTGTTTCTCAGCTAAAAAAGCTACCTAGTATAATTAAACGCCGCCGTGAAAACTTTAAGTTCCTGCGAGATAATCTTGATTGTTTTTCAGATAAGCTTGTTTTGCCTCAGGCAGAGGAAAATTCAGAGCCAAGTTGGTTCGGATTTTTAATAACAGTTAAAGACGATGCAGGATTTAGCCGTAATGATATAGTATCTTATCTCGAGAAAAACAATATTCAAACACGCAATTTGTTTGCAGGTAATCTGCTGCGTCACCCATGCTTTGACGAAATGAAAGCGGCAGGGAATCAATACAGAGTTATCGGTGAGCTTAAAAACACAGATAAAATCATGAATAACACGTTCTGGATCGGTGTTTATCCGGGACTTACAGAAGAAATGCTACAGCATGTGGTAAATACCTTTGCGGCTTTCTTTGAAAATAAATAAATTATACATTTATAGTCAATTCGTTTGAAAACGGTACAGCCTTTGCAGACAATTTTTAAGTTAATCGACTATACGTTTGGGAGGACTGACATGCTGGAAAAAATAATGGGTACAGAGTTAGAAGAAGGATACAGAACTTCAAAACTCGTCCCGAGACTTTTTTTCTTGTTTTTTTCAATTCCGTTTGCACTTTTTCTATATGGTTGGTTTAAACCGATTTATTCAATACCGCTTTTCCTGATTTTGGTCATTTCTCTTTTCTTTGCTTTAAAGCATGTTTCAGCTTTATGGATTCCGAATTTTACAAAGAGCGATATTACTAAAATCATAATACTTATGCTGATTGTTTCAGCCTGGGTCTGCTGTTCGGGAATCGGCGGTTTTGTTTGGCAAACAAACGATCATATAATCCGCAATGCGGTATTTAATGACCTTGTTCATAAACATTGGCCTGTTGTCGATTTAAAAACGAACTCGCTTTTGGTATACTATATTGCTTTCTGGCTTCCAGCAGCCGCTTTTGGCAAAGTTTTTGGCTTAGAAGCAGGATATGTTTTTCAAGATATTTGGGCAATCCTCTTTATTTTATTTCTTTTATATTTTGTTTTTACATTTATGAAGAAAATAGTAATATGGCCACTCGTTGTGTTAATCTTCTTTAGCGGTATGGACATCATCCCCTATTACATTCAAAAAGGTAAAATTGATATCTGGCATATCGACAACCACGACGGATTTGAAATCAGCAGTATTACGACTCAGCTTAACTGGGTGTTTAATCAAGCCGTTCCTGCATGGACAGCAACAGTATTTATGTTTTCTCAGAAAAAACTTAAATCGATTGTTTTGGTTTTAGCACTGTTACTATTATATTCACCTCTACCGTTTTTCGGAATATTGCCTTTTGTTCTGTTTATTGTCCTTTACGACTTTTATATTAAACGCAAAAGCAACGAGCTTAAAAAGACAAATATACTGTTTCAATTTGTGCCTTATGCGATAAGTGACGTCTTTTCTATTGAAAATATTATTGGCGGCGGTGTTGTAGGAATAGCTTCTTATCTCTATTTAGCAGCAAATATTTCAGGCGGGCATATGCATTTCATTGACTTATCTCATACTTTTTATTTAGATTCTATTGCACTTTATCTGCCGTTTGAAGTGATTTTTGTTGCCTTGGCTATTTGGCTTTGCGGGATACGCCATCCTCTTATCTATATTACAACAGGATTTCTTATTTTCTGTCCGTTCTATCAAATCGGTGAAGCTTACGATTTTGTTATGAGAGCGTCAATCCCTGCACTTATTGTACTTTATTTGTTAACTGTAGCCGCTTTAAAAAAGACTTATAAAAAACAAAACAAAAAAATAGCTTTCAGTATATTGGTTATGGTACTTTTTTTCGGTGCAATTACACCGCTTGGGGAAATGAATTTCATTTTTGATCACACAATTCATGCAATTGCAAACGGTTTGCCTTTAAAACAGCATACGGTAAATTATTTCCATATAAAGGGAACTGCCCACGATAATCTAGTCGGCTCGTTAAATTCAATCTTTGGAAAATATTTTCTTAAATAAGAAAAAGCTCTGAAAGTGATAGCTTTCAGAGCTTAATTTATTTTCCTGTTTTGCAATATTCCTTCATACAGCAGGCGTCACATTTAGGAGACCGTGCCGTACAAACAGCTCTTCCGTGAAGTACAAGCCTGTGGCAAAAATCATTTGACTCCTCGGGAGGCAGAAGCTCACGTAAAATTTTCTCGATTTTAGCGGCATCTTTAATGTCATGAAATCCTAACCGTGATGTAATGCGAATGCAATGCGTATCTACAACAACAGCAGGCTTATGAAAGATATCTCCAACTACAAGATTTGCAGTTTTTCGACCAATTCCCGGAAGCGTTATAAGCTCTTCTATTGTATTCGGAACAACTCCGCCAAAACGGTCACGTAATTCCTTACACATATTTACAATATCTTTGGCTTTGGTTTTATATAATCCGCAGCTTTTAATGTACTCTTCAACTTCGCAAACATCAGCGTCCGCAAATTCGTTAACATCACGAAAGCGTTTAAATAACGACGGCGTTACCATATTAACTCTAAGGTCGGTACATTGCGCTGCAAGCCGAGTAGCAATTAACAGCTGTAAAGGATCCGTATATTCAAGCGAGCAAACCGCATCAGGATATTCTTTTTTTAATGCTTCGACACAACGAAGCATTTGCGCTTTTTTATTCATGATAATTCATCCTAAAGTAAAAAATCTATATTCATTTTAACATAAAGAAATCTGATTGTCACTTGTTATAGTTAATTAACTTGAAAAATGCACTTGACTATAAGCAAAGATTGTAATTTTTTTATCAAAGTACTTTCTATTTTGTAAAAAATCGTTTATAATAATTACAATATGATTTGAGGAGAGTGTTTAAAATGCCACTTGTAAACGCAAAAGAAATGCTTACAAAAGCAAAAGAAGGCCATTATGCGGTCGGACAATTTAACATTAACAATTTGGAATGGACTAAAGCTATTCTGCTTACAGCACAGGAATGCAATTCTCCTGTAATCCTGGGTGTATCGGAAGGCGCAGGAAAATATATGTGCGGTTTCAAAACCGTAACCGAAATGACAAAAGCTATGATTGACGAGCTTAAAATCACAGTTCCAGTTGCTCTACATCTTGATCACGGTTCATACGAAGGTGCTTTAGCATGCATCGAAGCAGGATTCAGCTCGATTATGTTTGACGGCTCCCATTATCCAATTGAAGAAAATGTAGAAAAGACAAAAGAACTCGTACGCATTTGCAACGAAAAGAATCTGTCATTAGAGGCAGAAGTTGGCTCTATCGGCGGTGAAGAAGACGGCGTTGTAGGCATGGGCGAATGTGCAGACCCTGACGAATGCAAAAAAATCGCTGATTTAGGTGTTACTATGCTGGCTGCCGGTATCGGCAATATTCACGGAATATATCCTGCAAATTGGCAGGGCTTAAGCTTTTCTACTCTTGCTGAAATTCAAAAGCTCACAGGCAAAATGCCGCTCGTTCTTCACGGCGGTACAGGAATCCCCGATGCAATGATTAAAGAATCAATCGACCTCGGTGTTTCCAAGATAAACGTAAACACAGAATGCCAGCTGACTTTTGCAGCAGCTACAAGAGAATATATCGAAGCAGGAAAAGACAAGCAAGGCAAAGGCTATGATCCAAGAAAACTTCTTGCTCCTGGCTTTGAAGCAATTAAAGCAACTGTTAAAGAAAAAATGGAGCTTTTCGGTTCAATCAACAAAGCTTAATTAAAAATTCAGAGGCTGCGTATGCAGCCTCTTTTTTCATCTTCTTATTATAATATTATAATATATTTGTATAAAACTTGCGAATGCAATAAAAATTCCTGAAACAATAAAGAATGTCGGCGTTAAAATCTTTTGCTTTTTTATCGAATCTAAATCTGTTTCTAAATTTGTATCGTTAAGTGTATATGAAATAGTTTCTGACGGCATATTATGTTTTTTATTGTATGAAACAAATGCTCTGAAAACAGCAATAAAAATAGGCACAAAAATTGCAAGAATAAACGCAAAACCTAAAATATAAGATATAGCAGAAACATTGCCCGTAGTTTCAGTGCTTTTTTGCGAAGTTAAAATATGACCCAATAAAGCAGAAATACCGTTATTTGTAAAGTGAAAAATCATGGAAGCAAAAATCGATTTTGTATAATAGAGCAAATAAAACATTACTATTCCAACTGCTGAAGCATAAAAAAACTGATTAAAGTTTAGATGAAAAAAGCCAAAATACATTCCAGACATTATTGCCGCAATTTTAGTGGGATATTCTTCAAACGAACTTGCAACAATTCCTCTAAAACTTAACTCTTCAAAAATTGCAGGTTGCAAAGCAGTTACAATAAGAGCAAACCAAAGTATATTCCCAGTTGATGCATTTTTTATAGCACTCTGCATAATCGGATTAGGGAAAATTAAATTTGAAATCGTTGAAATTAAAGATGATACAGGCATAAATGAAACTGCCAATATAATAATCATAATTATATTTTTAATGCTGATTGCTTTTATCTTAAAAACTTTTTTGGGGCTTTCCTTTGTAAATATAAAATAAAACAATATTGCAATGCCCGGATAAATAAACTCACGAAAATTATATATAATCCCTGTTCTAGGGATATAAAAAATAAAATTTGAAAGCTCGAAAAGAATCCCCAACAACAATAAACAAATCATATAAATATTGCATTTTTTTATCTTGGACATTCTCACCATTCTTTCATGAATTTCTAAAAACAACATTAGTCAATTACTTTTCATCACAAACAATTGAGCCGCCGCCAACCACTATATCTCCATCATAAAACACAACCGCCTGCCCAGGAGTTATAGCACGCTGAGCTTCTTCAAATTCAACCAAGATTTCGTTTTCATTAAGCGGATGAACAACTGCCGCTGCATCGGTCTGGCTGTAACGCACTTTTGCTGTTACTTTCATAGGAGATTTCAGCTTATCTACAGCTATTAAATTCACGTCTTTTGCAATTAAGCGCTTCGAGAACAAGTCTTCATTCTTTCCCAAAACAACCGTATTGTTTTGGGCATCTTTTGAAATAACATAAAGCGGAAACGAATTGCTTATACCCAATCCTTTACGCTGTCCTACAGTGTAATTGATTATTCCTTTGTGCTTTGCAATAAAGTTCTCGCTCTGGTCAACAAAATCCCCAGGAGCAGAAGCTTTCCCCAGCACATTTAGCAAAAATCCTGCATAATCTCCGTCAGGTACAAAGCAAATATCTTGACTGTCAGGCTTTCTTGCGTTTACTAATCCACGTTCCTCGGCAATTTTGCGTGACTTGTCTTTTGTTAGCCCTCCGAGCGGAAACAGCGTTTTTGAAAGCTCATCCTGAGTCATTGCATATAAAACATATGTCTGGTCTTTTGTGTGATCAGCCGCTTTTTTTAGTAAATATCTATTAGAAACAGAATCAAACTCACGCTTAACATAATGTCCCGTTGCTATAAAATCGTTTTCTAGAAAAATAGCACGTTCAAGCATTTTCTGAAATTTAATAAACCTGTTGCAATCAATGCACGGGTTCGGCGTTTCTCCGTTTAAATAGCTTTCGGCAAAACGATTTATAACTTTTTCTTTAAACAAATCCCCAAAATTGAATACATAATGTGGAATATCAAGCTTATAAGCCACACTTCTGGCATCCTGCACATCGGCAAGGGAACAGCAAGTGCGGCTTTTGTCTTGAATTCCTATATCACAATTGTCAAAGAGCCGCAGAGTTGCACCGCAAATCTGATAGCCCTGTTCTTTTAGTAAAACAGCCGCTACAGAGCTGTCCACACCGCCGCTCATTGCGACCATAACTTTTTTACACACTGAGAATCCTCCGATTCCGTCTGAAATCATTCTATGTGGTTTTAACTTATATGATGTATATTATCTACTTTAACAGCTTGCTTCGCTCTTTGTAATCAGGCATAAGGCTTTTCATCGTATCGTGAAAGCTTTTTTGATGATTATGATGCAAAAAATGCACGTATTCATGCATAATAACATATTCAATTGCTTTGTAAGGCTTTGCCATCAGTTTTTTGTTTAGCAAAATGTAATTTTTTGAGTAATGACAAACGCCCCAGCGGCTTTTCATAATACGCACCTTTAAAACAGGCTTTGTCTTCAAGGTGTTTTTAAATATAGGATAAATCCTGTCGCTGATTTCAGAAAAGAGATTTAAACATTCTTCGTTTGTCCACTTATCTTCAAAAGGGATTTCTTCTTTTATTTTTGTGGAAATACGAGCCTGTGCCGCCTTAATCCAATCGGTTTTAGACAATACAAACTCATCAATGATATAAAAAGGAACATGCTTGTTTGCCGACACTGCAATCGTTAAATCCGAACGAATCCTTAGATTAATATTCTTGACTTTTTTATACGTCAGCTCATAAGAAATGTCGGCGACTGTTCTAAGCATATCCGCACTCAGTCTTTCATAAGCGTAACAAGCACAGCTTTCTGCGCATGTAATCTGTTTTCGGCTTCTTCGAAAATTTCATCTGAATGAGCCTCGAATATTTCCTCTGTGATTTCTTCGCCTCTGTGAGCAGGCAGACAATGTAAAACAGAAGCATCACTCTTTGCGTTTTGCATAAGCTCTGCACTTATCTGATATCCTTTAAACGCCGCTTTACGCTTCTCAGCTTCGGATTCCTGACCCATTGACGCCCAAACGTCGGTAATCACAACATCAGCATCTTTAACAGCTTCCAAAGGATCTCTGTGCATTGAGAATCCGCTGAAAGTCTTGGCAAAATCAAGTATAGTACTGTCAGGATCATAGTCCTCAGGGCATGCAACAGAAACTTCCATATTTGTTTTCAGACCGCCTACGATAAGCGAGTTCATCATATTATTTCCATCGCCTATGAAAGCCATCTTTAGCCCGTCAAGGTGCCCTTTGATTTCACGAATTGTCATTAAATCGGCAAGCACTTGGCAGGGGTGCGCAAAATCAGTAAGTCCGTTTATTATTGGAATACTTCCGTATTTTGCAAGGTCTTCAACTTCTTGCTGTGCAAAAGTACGGATCATAATACCGTTTAAATACCGGGAAAGAACTCGTGCCGTATCTTGAACAGGCTCGCCACGTCCGATCTGCATATCGGCTGATGACAAAAACAGCGGCATACCGCCTAACTGATACATTCCAACTTCAAACGAAACTCTTGTCCTTGTAGAAGATTTCTGGAAAATCATGCCCAGTGTTTTGCCCTCAAGATGGCGGTGCGGAATATCGTGTTTTAATTCATATTTTAGCTGATCAGCCAAATTTAATAAATTAATAATCTCTTGTGAACTGCAATCTAAAAGTTTTAATAAATGCTTCATCATGCATACTCCCTTAACACTTTATTTAATATCGAAAGACCTGCTTCAATTTCGTCATCTGTTATATTAAGCGGCGGAAGCATCCTGAGAAGAGTTTTTGCCGTGAGTATTAAAAGTCCGTTTTCTGCACACTTCTCAGCAATTTTACGGGCATCACCTTTTATTTCAATGCCAATCATTAGCCCTTTTCCACGTATGCTTACAACGTCGCTCATGTCGCTTAGTAATCTCTGAATAAGTGCACCCTTTCGGCTGACTTCGCTTAAAAATTTATATGAATTCACCTGGTCAAGTACATAGCTTGCGCCTGCACAGGCAATCGGATTGCCACCGAATGTCGAGCCGTGGCTTCCTGCTGAAAAAACACTTCCAAGCTCTGCCGAACACAGGCATGCACCAATAGGCAATCCTCCGCCTAAACCCTTAGCAGCTGTAAGAATATCAGGCTTTAAGCCGTAATGCTCATAGCAAAAAAGTTTTCCTGTACGTCCGACACCTGTCTGCACTTCGTCGACAATAAGAAGAATATCTTTCTCTTTGCAGAATTTCGCAAGGCTTTTTACAAAGTTTTCGTTCAGCGGAATAACTCCGCCTTCACCCTGAATAAGTTCTATGGCGACGGCACAGGTTTCGCTGTCAACAGCTTTTTCAATGCTTTCCATGTTGGCTTCCGAATATGAAAAACCTTCAGTAAACGGAAAGAAAAAGTCATGCAGGCTTTCCTGCCCTGTCATTGAAAGCGTTGTAAGCGTCCTGCCATGAAAGGATTGTAAAAGCGAAACAATTTTGTGGCGGCCTTTTCCATATTTATCAAAGCTGTATTTCCTAGCAAGTTTAATTGCACATTCATTTGCTTCAGCACCCGAGTTGCAAAGAAACACTTTATCAAACACCGTGGCATTGCATAGTTTTTTGGCTAACTCAACCTGTACAGGACTATAATACAAATTTGATGTATGCGTAATCGTACGTGTCTGAGATGAAATTGCCGATGCAAATCCAACGTCGCAGTACCCGAGAACATTGACACCGATTCCGCTTGTAAAATCTATATATCTCTTGCCATTAATATCTACGGCAGTAGCGCCTTTTCCACGAGTAAGCGCAACATCAAAACGTGCGTACGTTTGCATAAGATATTCATGCTCTTGTTGTTTGATTTCTTCGAAAGTCATATTGTGTCATTCCTTTCTTGAGTAGACAAAAATGTCGTCACGCTGAGTAAAACCAAGAGATTCCCAAAACGCCTGACCTTGTTTATTATCGCAAAAAACGAAAAGATGGGATTTCGCAATCCCCTCTATAGAAAGTTTCTCGAGTGCTGTCTGCACAAGACTTCTGGCAATGCCGTGCCTTCTGAACTCTGGTAACACCGCCATATGATGAAAGAACCCACGGCGGCCGTCGTGGCCTGCAAGCAGCGTTCCTATAATCTTTCCGTCGATAACAGCCACCTGGCTTAATCCTGAATTACGTGCAATATATTTACAGATATTTTCTTCATTATCGGCTTCCGATAATGCCCGTTTTGAAGTTATCTGCCAAAGGGCAAAAATTTCATCGTAGTCATCAGCCTTCATATCCCGAATTTCCAAACATCCACCTCAAAAACCAAAAATATTAATAAAACATTGTGCCAATACCGGCATCGCTGAATAATTCAATAAGAATAGAGTGCGCTATCCTGCCGTCGATAATATGCGCACGCTTAACGCCCTGACGGACAGCCTCTACACAGCAATCAATTTTAGGAATCATTCCTCCGCTTATTATTCCCTCGCGTTTGAGCCCTGATACCTCGCTTACATTTACCACAGGAATAAGCGTACTTTCATCGTCTTTATCTCGGAGAAGCCCACGGATATCTGTTGTAAGAATCAGCTTGCATGCACCTAATTTTGCAGCAATCTGCGCTGCGGCAATATCAGCGTTGATGTTGTAAACTTCACCGTTATAGCCTCCGCCGATAGTTGCAATAATCGGTACATAGCCGTTTTTTGTGGCATCAATAATAGCCTCGCAATTTACTTCCGTTATGTCGCCGACAAATCCCAAATCTTCGCTTGCAATAGCTTTCTGAGCAACTATCATGTTGCTGTCAAGCCCGCACAGCCCCAGAGCCTTTCCACCGTGGTTTGTAAGAAGCTGAACAAGGCTTTTGTTTACTTTACCTGCAAGCACCATCTGAACGACTTCCATGGTTTCCGCATCGGTAACACGCATTCCGTTATGGAACTTGCTTTCCTTACCGATTTTTGCAAGCATATCGTTTATTTCAGGGCCACCGCCATGAACAAGAACAACGTTGATCCCTACAAGCTGCATTAGAACGATATCGCTCATAACTGCGCTTTTCAGTTCTTCGCTAATCATAGCATTGCCGCCGTATTTTACAACAATCGTTTCCCCGGCAAGTTTTTGAATATATGGCAGTGCCTGAATAAGTACTTGTGCCCTGTCTGTATTTGAAATGTCCATATCTATACTCCCGTTTATGTTCTATAATCCCCGTTTATCTTAACATAATCGTATGTTAAATCGCATCCGTAAGCTTCGGCAAATTCTTTGCCATCATTCATATCAACAAGAACAGTAATTTCTTTTTCGCTCAACACTTTTTTTGCAAGTTCTTCGTCAAAATCAAGTCCGCCACCGTTTTTGCAGACATCAATCTTACTAAATGCCGATTCAAAAGAAATATCAACTTTATCTGGATTAAACTCAACACCCGAGTAACCTAGCGCACAAAGTACACGTCCCCAGTTAGCGTCTGCTCCAAAAATCGCCGCCTTTAATAAACTTGAGCAAATTACGCTTTTTGCAAGAATTTTAGCGTCTGATTCTGTTTTCGCACCGTTTACTTTGCAGACAATGAGTTTTGTTGCGCCTTCGCCGTCGGCTGCAAGCAATTTTGCAAGCGTTTTGCACACAGCAGTCAGTGCTTCTTTAAACGCTTTATAATCTTC
>JAUZPX010000061.1 GCA_030705695.1 Bacillota bacterium | reverse complement strand
TGCGATATTGATGAGAAGCCATTTCTTGTAGATATTGAAAAATTAATTCATAAGCAAATTTCTGTGGTGGAAGAACATCTTTACCCAATGCTTATTACAACTCCGTCCCCGAAGCCTAATAAACAAAGACGTAAGCCATCTGTAATGGGAGTGTATTCAAATCCAAGAAACTCAAGAAATTCAAATGGAGCAAAAACAAAGCAAAAGCATACTGAAAAAAGAGCGGATTTTTGGAAAAAAGATTCGGGTGCTAACAAGACTAAAAAAACGCCTTATCATAATAAAGGAAAATAATAATTTATTTTATTGCTGTAAAAACGTATATGAAGGCGATAGTACTTTACATATTAACATTTAAATGACGGCGGTGTTATGTCTAAAGAAAATAAGTTTAAAGGAAGACACTATTTTCTTATGATTCAAGTTGGTCCTTATATCCACTAGTGTGGGTAATATAGATTTCTTTTGCTTTTTTTAAGGGTAGAAAGCGGCTTGGATGTAGAAAAATATTTAAAGTGGTGAGAACAATAAGTGCGAAAATTGGTCGTAATAGCCCATGTCCATGTGGTAGTGGAAAAAAGTATAAAAAGTGTTGCCTTGACAAAAGTGAAGAACAGAAATTTGCAGAAGCAATTATCAATACTAAACAATCAATAAGAAACGATGCTCGCATTAAGAGATGTCTTCATCCGAATAAAATGGAATGTGATGGAAAAATAGTAAAGGCTCATGCTATACAAAACAATCGAATTTTGGATAAAATATCTGTAGATGGACATATCATCACATTGGATGGTACAGCAAATCTAATATTTCAGGATTCGCAGATAAAAGGTCGCAAAATAGCGACAACTTTCACAGGTTTTTGTTCATATCACGATAAAATATTATTTCAAGATATTGAAGATCAAGAGTTTACTGAATCTCCCAAACAGGTTTTCCTTATTACATATAGAACGATGGCATGGCATTATCACAAAAAGCAAGAACAGGCTAATGCAAATAATATCGAATACAGAAAAATGCTGGAACAAGGATTTGACCTGATGAAATCAGAAGATTATAGAGATAAACAAAAGGATATTCTGTTAGATTTAAGAGATAATGAAATAGAAAAATTATTTTTTGATAATCTGTTAAATAAAAACGATTATGATAAAGTGCGTTGTTGTATTTGGGAATTACCTTATGAAGTAGAGTTTGCTGTTTCCATGATGCATGAACTTGAACACGATATACTAGGTCAACAAATAAACAACCTTGAGCTAGATGCCAATGTAAAAAATATATATCTCAATATTTTTCCGGCAACTTCAAAATCATATTGCGTATGGTCATGGCTTGAAGAAAACAATAATGTATTTGTGGATTTTTCTAAACAGTTTATGGCATTAAGTATTTTTGAACGAGAAAATTATTTCAATAACCAATTACCAATATGGACAGATTCAATAGTTATTTCACCAAGATTATGGAATAATTGGGGTTCGGAAATTCAGCAAGCATTAATAAGTCATGCGAATCATGCTGTATTGTATAAAGATATGGAAGAATTAAATAAATATAGCTATTCGGACACGCCATGGAACTTCTTCGAGAAAATTTAGTGCTGTGAAAATTAGTGTGCCAGATAGATGTAATAGAGTTAAGCGACAGATATATTAGAATATTTTTTTGAGAGTGCAGTCCAAGCTTATTAAATATCTCTATAAAACATTGTGCCTACATTTTTACATATAAGCAAGATTTTAAATCTTATTCTTCAACCCCCATTATCACCCAATTTCCACAAACAAAACTCAAATTTTCCACCCCCAAGAAAGATGGTAAAATATGCAAAACGAAAACAATTCAGAAAAAATGTCAGAACGTAAGATAAAAGCCGAGGCTATTCTTGGCAGCTTTGTGACAGTTACGGTCGACCGCCCGATTGGAAGCGTTCATCCTAAACATAAGGATATTCTATATCCGATAAACTATGGATATATTAACGGCGTTATTGGCGGTGACGGCGAAGAGCAGGATGCCTACATAATTGGGATTAATAAACCTGTTTCTAATTTTTCGGGAAAAGTAATTGCTGTAATACTGCGTGAAAATGACAGCGAAGATAAATGGGTTGTTGCGCCTGAAAATTCTATATATAATCAGGCGGAGATCATGGCGGCTGTGGAATTTCAAGAGAAATATTTCAAAACAGAGATTATATGCCTGTATGAAAAATCCTGCGGAGCGATTATTTACAGAAATAGTGGAAGCGAAACTGAATATTTGTTGTTGTTTCAGCATAAATCTCAAACCTGGAGTTTTCCGAAAGGGCATTGCGAACCTTTAGAAATCGAAGAACAAACAGCATGCCGTGAAGTGTTTGAAGAAACGGGAATGAAAGTCGCAATAAAGCAGGGCTTTTACGAAAGCGTGTCTTATCCGATACGTGAAAAAGCGACAAAATATGTTCATTTGTATATTGCAAAAGCGACGGGAGATATTGAAATATGGCGTGACGAAATCGAAAAATACATTTGGGCAAACAAAAGTGAATCAATAAAGCTTTTGCCGAAAGTCGGGTATGATGAATTGCTTAACAAGGCTGAAATGTTTCTGCAAAATAATGAATAAAATTTAAAATTTACAAATTTTTCTTGATTTCTTTGAAAAAGGTTGCTAAAATAATATTAGCACTCAAAACAATCGAGTGCTAAATTCATGAAACTATGCGAGGAGGAAATTGAAAATGACGATCAAACCTTTATTGGACAGAGTCGTGATTAAAATGGAGGAAGCCGAGGAAACAACGAAAAGCGGAATTGTTCTTGCAGGACCTGCAAAAGAGAAACCGCAGTTTGCAAGCGTTGTAGCAGTTGGACCCGGCGGAATCGTAGACGGCAAAGAAGTCGTTATGTACGTAAAGATAGGTGATAAAGTCATCACCAGTAAATATGCAGGAACAGAAGTCAAACTGGACGGCGAGGAATATACAATCGTTCGCCAGGGAGATATCCTTGCAGTTGTAGAATAATAAAATTATTTTAGGAGGAATATATCATGGCTAAGCAAATTGCATATGGTGAAGATGCAAGAAAATCACTTATGAGAGGTATCGATAAACTTGCCGATACCGTTAAAATTACATTAGGACCAAAAGGCAGAAACGTAGTTCTCGATAAGAAATTCGGTGCTCCGCTCATCACAAACGACGGTGTTACAATCGCCAAAGAAATTGAGCTTGAAGACGCATTCGAGAACATGGGCGCTCAGCTTGTAAAAGAAGTTTCAATTAAAACAAACGATGCTGCAGGCGACGGTACTACAACAGCAACATTGCTTGCACAGGCGCTAATTCGTGAAGGCAACAAGAATGTTACAGCAGGTGCTAACCCGATGATCATTAAAAAGGGCATTCAAAATGCTGTTGATGTTGCTGTAAAAGCTATTGTTGATAACTCAAAGAAAGTAAGCGGTTCGGACGATATCGCAAGAGTTGCTGCAATTTCGTCAGGCGACGATTCTATCGGTACATTAATTGCCGAGGCTATGGAGAAGGTCGGCAATGACGGCGTTATCACAGTTGAAGAGTCAAAAACTGCCGAAACATACTCGGAAGTTGTTGAAGGTATGATGTTCGACAGAGGATATATAGCTCCTTATATGGTCACCGATACAGATAAAATGGTAGCTGTTTTAGATGACGCTTTCATTCTTATCACAGACAAGAAAATCTCTAATACACAGGAAATTCTTCCGCTTCTCGAGCAAATCGTTCAGGCTGGCAGAAAGCTCCTTATTATCGCTGAGGACGTTGAAGGCGAAGCACTTACAACTTTAATCCTCAACAAGCTCCGCGGAACATTTGTATGCGTTGCTGTTAAGGCTCCGGGCTTTGGCGACAGAAGAAAAGAAATGCTTCAGGATATTGCTACTCTTACTGGCGGTCAGGTTATTTCTTCCGACCTTGGTCTTGAACTAAAAGATACAACAGTTGAGCAGCTCGGTAAAGCACGTCAGGTCAAGATTGAAAAAGAAAATACAATCATCGTTGACGGCGCAGTCAATCAGGATGATATCAAAGCAAGGGTTAACCAGATCCGTAAGCAAATTGAAACAACAACCTCCGATTTTGATAGAGAGAAATTACAAGAGCGTCTTGCAAAGCTTGCCGGCGGTGTAGCTGTTATTAAAGTCGGCGCTGCAACTGAAATCGAAATGAAAGAGAAAAAGCTCCGTATAGAGGACGCTTTGGCAGCAACAAAAGCAGCTGTTGAAGAAGGTATCGTTGCTGGCGGCGGAATCGCATTAATGAATGCTATCCCTGCTGTTAAGAAAGCATATGCCGATTCAAAAGGCGACGAGAAAACAGGTGTTGCTATCGTTTTGAAAGCACTTGAAGAGCCGCTTCGTCAAATCGCTTTGAATGCAGGACTCGAAGGTTCTGTAATCGTTCAAAAGGTAATGAGCGAAAACAAGACAGGTTATGGCTTCAATGCTTTAACTGAGGAATACATCGATATGATTTCAGCAGGTATTGTCGACCCTACAAAGGTTACACGCAGCGCACTGCAAAACGCAGCTTCCGTTGCCGCTATGGTGTTAACGACAGAATCTCTTGTTGCTGACATCAAAGAACCCGCTCCTGCTGCTCCTATGGCACCTGATATGGGCGGTATGTACTAATCTAATAAACGTTTTTAAAATGCTTAGAGCCGACTCGAATTTCGAGCCGGCTCTTGTTTCTAAAAATAAATTTTAATGTCAACGGTATTCCGAATTACTTTTGTTTTAAAATCTGTCATAATATTCTTATTATATAACGACAGGTGGTGAAGCTTAATGGAATACATATGTAAGAACTGTAAGCATTTCAGACAACACTATATTAAATTTGGAGAAAGTTACAGTGAGATTTCAGATGGGCATTGTGTTTACCCAAGATTAAAAAATAGAGGAACCGATACTAAAGCCTGCGAACATTTTAACGAAACAACTTTTTCAAAAAAAGCAGATTAAATACAAAATTTCTTATAATAATATTGCTCATAGCCGACTTGAATTTCAAGTCGGCTCTTTTTTAAAAGAAATAGTTGAAATAATTAAACAAAATATTGTATAATGCAAATGCTGGTACAATTTTTAATTTTGGAGGAAAAATAAATGAAGCAATCTCAGAGAAGATTTTGGTGTATGATTATATCAATAATGCTTATTGCAAGTATGTTTGGCATGTTTTCAATTAATGCAGCGGCAACTTCTACTAATAAGGTCGAAATTGGTGACACAAACGTGCAACTGATTTGGGGAGATGTAAGCCTGAATCAAAAAGTAGAATTAAAAGATGCTACCATGATTCAAGAGCATTTAGCGAAAATAATAACACTTTCAGGTGACGCATATTTATGCGGATGCGTCGACCAAAAATCAACCCTTGATATTAAAGATGTTACAATTATTCAAGAGTATTTAGCGAAAATACATATTGATAATACTTATGTAGGACAAGTGCTTGTTCAACCGACAGTTCCATCTACGGAGGCACCGACTGTACTTCCAACAGAGGCTACAGATGCCCCAACGCAATCGCCAACGCTTGCTCCAAACTATGTTACAGTATATTTCGACAATTCAAACTCACAATGGTCTAGTGTAAATTTCTATTATTGGGGTCCGAACACAACAGGTTCCGTTATTCCGATGACACTTTCTCCTGATTCTACTGATGTTTATCAATTGCAAGTTGACGCAAATGCAGTTACAGGATTTTTGTTTAAAGATACAGACGATACAGTCACATGGAATTTGCAATCTGTAAATTTAACTGTACCAACAAATGCGATAAATTGCTACAAACCGGCATCTAATGTAAATAAGCCTGATGGAAGCTGGGTAATGTTTTTCCCGACAACCGATAAAGATTCTCCGACAATTGCAACTACGGATGATCCGACATTAATTCCGTAAAGAATCAGATAATATGAAAAGAAGCCCTGTTTGTTATTTTAGCGGACAGGGCTTTTAGTAATAACAACTGTTGAAAAATCTAACAATTCGAGTATAATATTAACATGATGCTATTTTTATAAATTTAGGAGGGAAAAGGAATGAAGCAATCTCAAAAGAAATTCTGGTGCTTGGTTTTATCAATAATGCTGTTTGCAAGTATGTTTGGCATGTTTTCAATAAATGCAGCGGCAACCTCTGCTTCTAAAGCTGAACCTATCGTCGAAACAAGCAGTCGGTTAATGATGTGGGGTGATGTTAATTTAAATAATAATATTGAAATTAAAGATGCTACCATGATTCAAGAACACTTAGCAAAGATAATTACTCTTTCAGGTGACGAATACTTATGCGGATGCGTCGACCAAAAATCAACCCTTGATATTAAAGACGTTACTATTATTCAAAAATATTTGGCGAAAATATTTTATGACAGTACTTTTGTTAGTCAAATGTTTGAGCGCCCGACAGATCCGTCTACGGTCATGCCGACAGATGCACCGACAGATGCTACAATTGTTGTTCCGACTTACGCACCAGGTGCGTATTATATTATTGTTCATAAAACTCAAAGCATGGGAGATGTGTTGTATGCATATGCTTACAACGAATACGGAGATAATAACGGACCATATCCGGGGAAGCTTATGCAGGATTATGGCGATAATTTTTCAATTATGTTACCGTTAATGCGCTATCCGTATTATTCATATGATAAAATTGTTTTCTCTGACGGAAACCTTCAATCTAAGGTCTATGATATTACAGATGTATGGAACGAGTATACTATTAGCTTACAATAAAATATTACAATCTAAATAAAAAATTAGAAGCCTTGTTTGCTGAAACGGCAGACAAGGCTTCTATGATAAAATTAAAAAAAACTTTTTATATAACTATACTTTCTTGATATTCATTATTAATAAAATCGATTGCCAATTGTAAGCCTTGCTCAGAAAGCTCAAATTCTTTTTGATTTTTAATTTCGCTTTTCTCTAAACAGAGTTTTCCAATCCAAATATAAACTTTAATATTTTCTTTAGTTGTTACAATTTTATAATTGAATGTTTTCACATTTCCGCCAAACGGATTTCCGTTTGCAAACCAATCAAAAATAGGAATTTCGAAATTCATTAGCATCATTCCAATCGTATATTGAATGGGATTATTATAACATAAAAAACGCAGAAAAGGAACAAAGTATGAAAACAATATTTTTCTTGACTTTATGCGGTTTCTTGATATAATAAAATTACTTTTTTGAAAGTGGAATTTTGACAAGTGGGTTGTGATGATTGGGTTGGAAAATAAGATGAAGCTGTATGGCTTTAATAATCTGACAAAAGCACTCAGTTTTAATATTTACGATGTTTGCTATGCGAAGACACAACGTGAACAGCGTGATTATATATCTTATATCGACGACCAGTATAATTCCGAACGTCTGACAAAAATTCTTTATAAAGTTACGGAAATTATTGGTGCTCATGTATTAAATGTGAGTAAGCAGGATTACGATCCTCAGGGTGCTTCCGTTACAGTGTTAATTGCCGAGGGAACTATGCCGAATGACGTTGATTCTTCATGCAATCGTGGCATTTTTGGCGGAGAAACAGGCGAAACAGTTGTTGCTCATCTTGACAAAAGCCATGTTACAGTTCACTCATATCCCGAATATCATCCCGACACATCAATTGCCACATTCCGTGTTGATATCGATGTTGCGACCTGCGGCGAGATTTCTCCGCTGAATGCGCTGAACTATCTTATTGATAGCTTTGATTCCGATATTATTACGGCAGATTATCGTGTTCGTGGGTTTACACGTGATATTCTCGGTAAAAAAATGTTTATTGACCATAAAATTACATCAATTCAAGATTATATTGACGAAAAAACCTTGCAAAAATACGATGCTATGGATATTAACGTCTATCAGGCGAATATCTTTCATACAAAGCTTTTAATTAAAGATATAGATTTACAGAATTATCTGTTTAAAACTGATGTGTACGAGTTACCTCCGAAAGAGCGACTGCAAATTACAGATAATCTTAGAAGAGAAATGATAGAGATTTTCAGCGGCTCGAATATTTACGATTAATTAATTCGCCAAATGAATTTTGCTTATCTTACGAAAATTAACACAAAATAAAAATGCAAGGGCGGACAGCTGTCCGCCCTTATTATAAGAACGGAGGGTGATTTCAAATGTCGAAATTAAATCAGGATCAAGCACCGATACTAGAAGCCCTTCGTGATTTCAAAAAAATGAGGGTAGTTCCGTTCGATGTTCCAGGCCATAAACGTGGAAGAGGCAACAAAGAGCTTCTTGATTTTCTTGGGGAAAAATGCCTTACTGCCGATGTAAACTCAATGAAGCCGCTTGATAACTTATGCCATCCTGTTTCCGTTATCCGCAAAGCGGAGGAGCTTGCCGCCGATGCATTCGGAGCGGCACATGCTTTTTTTATGGTGAATGGTACAACTCAATCGGTTCAAAGCATGATTTTAAGCGTATGCAAAAGCGGAGATAAAATCATCATGCCGAGGAATGTTCATAGAAGCGCAATTAATGCCTTGATTTTAAGCGGAGCTACACCTGTATATGTAAATCCAGGAATGAACCATGATATCGGCATTTCACTTGGTATGTCTGTAAGTGATGTTCAGAAAGCCATTGATGAAAATCCCGATGCAAAAGCAGTGCTTGTTAATAATCCTACTTACTACGGCGTGTGTTCAAATTTAAAAGAGATTATCCGTATTGCCCATGAAAAAGGTATTCTTGTTATAGCAGATGAAGCACACGGAACACACTTTTATTTTAACGACAGACTACCTGCAAGTGCTATGTCGCTTGGTGCGGACATGGCTTCTGTGAGCATGCATAAATCGGGAGGCTCACTGACACAAAGCTCATTTTTGCTTATTAGCGACACATTAAGCGAAGGATATGTCCGCCAGATAATTAATTTATCGCAAACTACAAGCGGATCATATCTCTTAATGTCATCACTTGATATTTCACGACGCAATCTTGCTTTGCACGGACAGGAAATTTTCGATAAGGTAATCGATTATGCTGCCGATGCAAGAGAAGAAATCAATAAAATCGGCGGTTACTATGCTTTTTCTGATGAGCTTATTAACGGTGACGATGTATTTGATTTTGATATCACAAAGCTTTCTGTTCATACTCGTGATATTGGTCTTGCGGGAATTGAAGTTTATGATTTGCTCCGTGACGAGTATGACATTCAGATTGAATTCGGAGATATCGGAAATATCTTGGCATATCTTTCGGTAGGCGACAGGCGTCAGGACATCGAGCGGCTTGTTTCGGCGCTTTCAGAAATCAAACGTCGTTACGAAAAAGACAAATCGGGCATGCTTAGCCAGGAATATATTAATCCTGAAGTTGTTATGACGCCTAAAAAAGCATTTTATGCTGAGAAAGTTTCTCTTCCGATTGAGGAAAGCAAAGGCAGGGTTTGCAGCGAGTTTGTTATGTGTTATCCGCCGGGAATTCCTATTTTGGCTCCCGGAGAACGCATTACAGGCGATATACTTGATTATATTTCATACGCCAAAGAAAAGGGCTGCTTTTTAACGGGAACAGAAGACAGTTATACAGAACGAATTAATGTTATAAAATAATCGGCTTCAAGTCAAAAATCTGACTGTTATTTCGAAAAGAGGAGTAAATTTGGAACTTTGGTTTACTGAACAACATACTAAAAATGTTAATTTTTCAATTAAAGTTGACCGCCAGTTGTATCATGCGAAAAGCGAATTTCAGCGTATAGATATTTTTGATTCGCCTGAATTTGGCAAATTCCTTACCTTAGACGGGTATATGATGCTGACAGATAAAGACGAATTCATTTATCATGAAATGATTACGCATGTACCTATGTCGGTGAATCCGAATATAAAGAAAATTCTAGTTATCGGCGGCGGAGACGGCGGTGCTGTAAGAGAGCTTTGCCGTTATGAAACTGTTGAACATATTGATCTTGTAGAGATTGATGAAATGGTTGTTGCTGCATGCAAAAAGTATTTTCCGAAAGTTTCATGCAGCCTTGACGATGAACGTGTTACAATTTATTACGAAGACGGGCTTCGTTTTATAAGAAATAAAAAGAATGAATACGATTTGATAATCGTCGATTCCACCGATCCTTTCGGACCAGGCGAAGGATTGTTTACCAAGGAGTTTTACGGCAATTGCTATAAGGCTCTTAATGATGACGGTATCATGGTGAATCAACAGGAAAGCCCGTTTTACAGCGATGATGCTTTTGCAATGCAGCGAGCACATAAGCGAATCGTCGAGTCTTTTCCTATAAGCCGTGTTTATCAGGCACATATTCCGACATATCCTTCGGGGCACTGGCTGTTCGGATTCGCTTCAAAGAAATTTCATCCTGTAACGGATTTAAATATGAATGCGTGGAACATGCTTTCTCTGAAAACGAAATATTATAGTACAAAAATTCATGTGGGTGCTTTTATGCTGCCAAATTATGTAAAGGAGTTGCTGGAAAGTGTTGAATAAAAATGTCGAAACTTTTATTGGTTGCGATGCTGAATATGATGAAGCAAAAATTGTTATTTTCGGTGCACCGTTTGATTCAACGACCTCTTTTCGCCCAGGCGCTCGTTTTGCCAGCAAGTCAATGAGAAGTGAATCTTACGGTATCGAAACTTACAGCCCTTATCAGGACAAGGATCTTGAGGATATCAAAGTTTTTGATTCTGGTGATTTAGAGCTGTGCTTTGGCGACGTAAACAGTACATTAAATAAAATAACAGAGCGGACAAACACAATTTTGTCAGACGGTAAAATCCCTTGTATGATAGGCGGCGAGCATCTTGTGACGCTTGGCGCTTTGCGTGCTGTTATTGAAAAATATGAGGACTTGAATATAATTCAGCTTGACGCGCACACAGACCTTCGTGACGATTACTTAGGACAGAAGCTGTCGCATGCTACTGTAATGCGCAGAGCGTGGGATTTTGTCGGAGATGACAGAATCCATCAGTTTGGAATTCGCTCAGGGGAGAGAAACGAATTTAAATTTGCTTCCGAACACACGAATCTGCACAAATACAATTTGTTTGGTTTTACCGAAACGCTAAAAGAGCT
>JAUZPX010000060.1 GCA_030705695.1 Bacillota bacterium | reverse complement strand
GACTTATGTGTTGCCGCAGCAGCAGGTGCCATTGCAGCCCCCATATTGTTCACATCTGTAATGCCAAGATCAGTTATTCTTCCTATGCAAACACTGCATATTTTCGTACCTATCGTTCCATGGTCAAGAATAACTGCCCCGGAACCTGTTACCGTCCATTGTGATGTTGGTGTTCTCTGTCCGCCATATTCAAGCGGAAAACGAAATTGACGTTCCGCAGTACAAAAGTGAGATGAAGTAACGGCAACTGTACGATTAGCTGCATTCGATTCAACCATTATTGACGCAAGTACAAGTGATTCCGCCATTGTTGAACAAGCTCCAAACAACCCGATATATGGAATATCAAAGGAACGCAATCCAAAACTGGAAGAAATACATTGATTCAGTAAATCACCTGAAAAAATACAGTCAATATCCTCAGGTTTGACGCATGCTTTATTCATAGCAAGTTGAACACTCTCTGTCTGTAAGCGGCTTTCCGATTTTTCCCACGTATCCTCACCGAGTTTTGTGTCAATGTAAATTTTATCAAAGCAATCTTTAAGCGGCCCCTCAGATTCTTTTTTTCCGGCAACCGCAGCATATCCAGCAACATGCGGTTTTGTATCTAAAATAATTGTTCGCTTTCCTAATCTTTTCATATTTTCCCATCCTTTTTGAATTTGTTACGTTTTAGTATTGTTTCAAAAAATAAAGGAAAAATTCAAAAAAATCTCCAACAATACGTGAGATATTGTTGGAGAAAATATTTGTTTTATTGGTAATTTAATTCGAAGTTTTTGAAGATGTTGATGGCTGAGTCGACTCAGGTGCCTTTGTTGCAGGCTGTGTCGGCTTTTGTGTTGGAGGTTGAGTTGCAGGTTTTTTTACAGGCTGCGTTGCTGCCTTTGTAGGTGGGCTTGTTGAAACCTGACCTGAAGTAATTAACGACATCGCAACACCGGAATCTCCTGTTCTTACGCCAAGACCGTTTGTCAAGCTGTAATGAGATGACGGTAACTTTTCTCTTCTGATTTCATGTCCATTTTTATAGAAAACTCTATAAGCAGTAGCATCATAACATTCATTTGACCAATCAACATTAGAAGTTGAAGAAATCGTTCTAATTTCATCAAAACTCGGATCTTTCCAACCGTAAATATTGCAAACTGTTTTATTGCCAACCATATATGATTCAATAAATATCTGATATTTTGTATTGTTTTTTAATTTTAAATCAAGATTTGGGTAATCTATTGTAGCATCTAATCCTGCATATACGTATTGTGATGCCCAAAGATGACAGTGTCTTTCAACAACCCCCATATTGGCACGGATAGCAGCATTGTAAATGGTAGCTGAAGCTTCGCAAATACCGCCGCCAATACCATTAATAAGCTTACCTCCCGAAATAACGTGAGCAGACTCATAACCCAAAGACGGGTCATTACTGTTACCCGTACATTTATTTAAAGAGAAAACTCCGCCCGGTGCAATGATAGAACCATTACAAGCCTTAAGCGCCAATCTCATATTATTATTGCCTTCAGAATTATTTGTAGACGTTGTCGTAAAAGAAGATAGCTGAACAATATTATCCTTAATATCTTTTAATGTTAAGTCTGGGTATGCTATTGAAGCAGTAACCTCAACGCTTCCATTTTTGTTTCCGCTGTTAATAAAGTTTGTAATATCGGTTGTAAGCTTGCTTTTGTCAATAGAAAGCCCTGGTGAACCGTCTGAAAAACGAAACTTATCATTAAAGTTTTGGGCTGATGTATTAAAGCTTACTACTCTTGGCTCTGTAACAGGTATTTCAATTTGCTTTGCAATTTTCTTAACTGCACCGCCAATTGAACTCATGTCCATTGTACATTTAATAGTATATTGATTACTAATTTTCGGTAACAAACTGTTTGACGTGCTTGTAGCAGCGGCTCTGCAATCGTTAAATGCCTGATCCAAAACATTTTTTGTGTCAAAGTTATATGAAAAATCATTCTGATTCAAAAAATATGTTTTGCCATTGTACATTACTGAAATGCTCATTGGATTTATCAGCTTATTTTCGCTTGCAATTAGAATATCATAAGCTTGCTTATATGTTTTTCCACCGATATTGATGTTTGAAATCGACATTTTTGATGGGAATACAAATGTCTGAGCATTATCGGGAACTTTTACTGAATCATCGGGATTTGTTGATGAAACAGCAGAATTAACCCCACCTTTAGGAGAAGTTTTATCGTCACCTGACAGTCCCATTTTCCCTAACAGAAAGAATCCGCCAATTCCGATAATCATCAATAAAACTAATCCTGCTATCAAAACTGTTGTCTTTTTCTGAATAGTAAGCTTTTGTGAAACTGTATTTTGATTTTCGTTTTCAATCATTATTTCATTATTTGCTTTATCAGTAAATCCTATATAATCATTTGCTTCTGAAATAACTACGGTACTATCGTCCTTTTTTACTGCTTCTGCTTCAGGGCGGACTTCAATAATGAAACCATCATCAAAGCTTTTATTCTCGTTTTTTATTAAATTGTTGTCTTTATCTGTAATTGTGTTATTGCTTTGCTCTGACAAGGCGTCATTCCTCCTGCTTAAAATATTCAAAATATCAATATATATAATACAACAAAAATAAAATCAAGTAAAGATACAGATTTGTCATATTTTCAGCAATATTACTTGAAAATATTGTATATGACATAAAAATAACAAACTTTTCTTTTCATTATAATTAAAAATCATGAAAATTTAATTCAAATTTTAATTTTTTTACTTTTTGTTGTTTATTATTAAAAAATGAAGTATAATAAGTTAAATGTTGGCAAAAAGTGTAATGATATTTTTTTAATGAAATGTATAAAGTCGTGCCCGTAAAAATTAATCATTTTATAATATGAAAGGCAGTATATTTTTATGAGAGTATTAATTTTTTCTGCCAAAACCGGCGGCGGACATATGAGGACATCCCAAGCAATTCAAAAAATCATTATGGAAAGAGATCCCGAATCAACTGTTGAAATTGTTGATGCGCTTAAATACATCAGCCCTGTATTCGATAAAGCAATAACCGAAGGCTATTTTCAAATGGCTACGAAAACGCCAGCTGTTTTCGGTGCATTTTATCGTGTTTCAGATAGAGAAAACACATTTTCTTCGTTGTTTTCAAAAATGAATGCACAATTCGGAAAACGGCTTATACCAAAAATTAAAAAATACAATCCGGATATTATAATTGCAGCACATCCTTTTGTTGCCATGATGCTTTCAAATCTTAAGGAAAAATACACGTTTCCTTCACCTGTAATTTGCCTTCTTACAGACTTTGCACCGCATAGAACATATATTAACGAAAAAATAGACGCATATGTTGTTGCAACAGAAGAAATGGTCTCGCAAATCACTCAAGAATATCATACGGATAAAACAATTATTTATCCTTTGGGAATTCAAGTTGACCCCAAATTTTATTCCCTGCAAAAAATGTACAATAAATTAGATTTAAAAAAGGAAATGAAACTGAATCCCGACTTACCTGTGATTTTAGTTATGGCAGGAAGTTTTGGAGTAACCGATGTTTTGAAAATTTATCAAAGTATAGTTGAAATTGATACAGAATTTCAAATAATCGTCGTTACGGGTCGAAATAAAAGGCTCTATTCAGCCTTTAAGAAACTGTTAAGCAAAACAGAAGACAGCGAAATAGTAATTGAAGTGGAGCCTGAAGAAGATCCTTTTGAATCTATTGAAATTCCGAATTTTTCAAAAAATGCTGTAATAGAGAATGTTCATAAAACAGCTTCAAAAACCGTACAAAAACTTAAATTTCGAAAAAATGTTATTCAAGCAAAGCCTACAAAACTATTGTATTTTGTCAACGATATTGAACGATATATGTATATTTCTGATTTAATTGTTACAAAACCAGGCGGATTAACTGTTTCTGAATCCTTAATTACAGGGCTGCCATTAGCAGTTTTTAAAGCTATTCCTGGGCAAGAAGATGAAAATGCAAAATACCTTTTCGAACATAACATGGCTATCATTTTGGACAAACACGGAAATGCAGGCAACCAAATCAAAGAGCTTTTGGAAAATCCCGAAAAGCTTTCTTCAATGAAACATTCCTGCCAGGATTTTGCAAAGAACAAATCTCCCGATCAATTTTATAATTTACTGGTTTCTTTTTCTGAAAAAAAAGCAAAAAACATTTAGGATTTTTAAAATAATTAACGTGAAAATTTAGGAGGCGAGCGAATGCGCTCAAAAAAAACAATCTGTATACTGCTTTCTTCTTTGATGATTCTGCTATTGTGCAGTTGTTCAAAGCAAGATCCAAACCGAGTTTCCAATTCTGACAACCTGATGTATGGCGTAATTAAAACAAGCGATGGTAAAACATATAATTTTTCCAGCGGCAAAACGTCCGAACCTACCGATTACAGCAAGTACATTACAAACGCTAGCAATTTTTCTGTAAGCTTGTTCCAAAAGTCGTCAAACACAACAAAAAACAGTATAATTTCACCTATGGCAGCATATTTTTCAATGTGCCTTGCAAGTATCGGGTCTGATACAACAACAAAAAAACAATTTCAAGATACATTAAACCCGACAATCAGTAACGATAACTTAAATGCAGGTAATAATTATCTTATTCAACGAATCAAATCATTTAATAATGATAATTATTTTGCTGATATCGCTAACTCCTTCTGGCTAAATAATCTTGATACAGAACATAGCTTTTTACTTAAAAATGCAAATTTCTATAATGCAGGTATTTTTTCTCTTGATTTTAAAAACTCAGTATCTGCTAAAAAAATAAATAATTGGATAAGCGACAATACAAACGGTGGAATTACCGATGTTGTTAATAAAACCGATAAAGACAACCGCATGTTAATTACTGATTCCATTTTTGTGAACACTAACTGGACAAACAATTATACATCAGATGAAATATCAAAGGGAACATTCCACGGCACATCGGGAAACACCAACGCCAATTTTATGAAGAGTGCCGAACGATATATTCATGATGATAAATGTGTTGGCTTTATTAAAAATATGGGCGCAATTCCCTGCCGTTTCGTAGCACTTATGCCAAACGAAGGAGAAAGTCTTTCCAATTTTACATCTCAACTTACTGGAAAAGAATTTTTAAATCTGACCAATTACAGTAAAGTCCCCGAATTTAAGGATGTGAGATTGCCCGCATTTAGCATTGAAAACAGCAGTAGCATAAGTGACCCCCTTAAGAAAACAGGACTCACAGAAGCCTTTTCCAATAACGCTGATTTTTCTATCATGTCAGGTCATAAAATCTATATTTCAGATGTCCTTCAAAAAACAAAAATTGAAGTCGGTTCCTCAGGTGTAAAATCCGATGCAATTGCAGATACAGTTCTTACAACCACAACCGCAAATAACGATAAGAATGCCATTACATTTGACAGGCCTTTTGTATTCGCAATTATCGATAATGAAAGTAATCTGCCTCTTTTAATGGGAACTGTGACAGTTCCAAATGTATCGTAATTGTAATTTCACTATTGGAATTAACCGTTACAGATTTGATATTTTTGTTGAAATCATTCTCATAATATGATATATTATCTCATTGTATTAGCTAAAATGGCTGATTTTTGACAAAAACTTCTGATATTAAATATAATAATTGATTCCAAAAAATTAATTACGGGAGAAACATATTGTGAAGGAAAAACTTAAAAAAAGAATAAGCGGTAAATTATTTTTTAATTTTTTCGTTGTCGCTCTTTCTGTGGGAATGATTACATATTTCTGCTGTGCCCCTAATGGCGGACTTATTGATATTCTGTTAATCAGGAGATCGCAAATCAGCCTATGGTGGCTTTCTGGTGCCGTTTTTTTTCAGCTCTTTAATATGGTAATCGATGCTTTTGTCACTAAAGAGTTCATATCACAAAAATATCCTCATTACTCTTTTATTGAAGCAGTTAAAGTAGTAATGATCGGTACATTCTTCAGTCATACAACTCCGGGGGCTTCTGGCGGACAACCCATGCAAATTTATTATTTATCAAAAAGAAGCGTTGACGTTGGTTTTGCTTCTTCGGCATTTATACAAAAATTTCTAGTCTATCAGATCTGTGGAACGCTATACGGTATTTTTGCAATTATAGTGAAATATGATGTTTTCAGAACACTTTTGAATGACGGTAATTTTAAATTTTATATATTATTTTTGGTGGTCGGTTTTGGATTGCAGTTTTTAACAACAGCATGTGTGCTGCTTGTTTCGTTCAACACCACTCTGACACATAAAATCATGAATGCAATCATTCGTTTTATCGACCGTTTTCGTATTTTTAGACGTTTCCATGGAAAAGCCGAAACAATTAACGAACAACTTGACATTTTCCATGACAGCAACGTTGCATTATACAAGAACCCGCTGCTTGTGGCAAAATCTTATTTTTGTATTATTATTCAGTTAGGTTGTATCTTAATTATACCTTATTTTGTTTATCGTTCTCTTGGATTGTCCAGCGCATCTCCACTCGATATTATTTGTGCACAATCCTTTGTAAATTTGTCATCATCTACAGTTCCGTTGCCTGGTGCTGCCGGTGCTGCCGAATTGGGATTTTCTGCATTCTTTAACCAATACTTTGGCGGAACGCTTATAACTGCCATCCTTCTTTGGCGCCTAATAACTTATTATGGAACAATTGCTATAACTGCGCCATTCTCTTACTTAAGTAAAGATAGAGAAAAGGAAATCAAAAACATCGAAAGGAGCTAATCTGATATATGGATGATTTCCCAAAAATATCAGTAATAATGCCGATTTATAATGTTGCTGATTTTCTTCATAAATCGCTAAATTCGGTTCGTGCTCAAACATTTAAGGATTATGAAGTTATTATGGTAGAGGGCGGCTCAACCGATGAAAGTCACGAAATTGCCGCATATTATGCCGAGCGTCACAGCCGTTTTCACTTGCTTGTTTGCGATAGCCCTAATGTTGGCATAAAGCGCAATATGGCACTGAAAGCTGCCAAAGGAGAATACATAGCATTTGTCGACAGCGATGATTTCATAGAGCCAAATTATCTTGAGAAGCTTTATAACGCTGCAAAAGAGAATGACTCTGATGTTATCGTCTGTAACTATTCAATATATAATCCTATTACGGAAATCAGTAAGCCTATTTCTATCCGTAAACCCAGAGCCGGTGAAATGAAGTCATCACGTGCAGTTTCGCTTACTTTACGAGATTTTCAAATGCGCTCCTACTTATGGAATAAGTTTTGGAAACGGGATCTGTTTTTTGACAATAACATTATTTTTCCTGATATTTACTTCGAGGACATTGCTACGGTCTCCCGACTATTGTATTACGCAAATAAAGTTTTCGTAATTGACGACTGCCTTTATCACTATACAAAACGGACAGGCAGTATTATACACTCATTAAGCGACAGGAAAATTGACGGATATATTTACGCATTAGGCATTCTTCGCTGTTTCTTTGAAATGCAAGGCTTTGAATGGAGATATAAATTCCCTATGCTTAATTTAGGTGTCTGCATTTTCTTTTCAAATTGGTATTCTGTAGTTTCTTTGCATTGGAAAGAAAAGAAATTCAAAGGATTATTTTCAAATATTCATCGTTCAAATAAAAAGGTAATGCACTTCATTTTCGGAAAAATGAAGAAATCAGAAGTACCTATTAATACAGAAAAAAGAATTATTATTTTTTAATTACTTATTAAATTTTTACCTCCATGTATTTATATATGGAGGTCTATTTGTCTTTTTTATATGCTTACACATGCAAAAAACCGGCTCTAATTGCAACTATTGATACAATTTCACGATTATTTAATTTGAAACCGACGAGGTTACACCTTTTCACGATTCATACTTTTTCACGATGTATCTTTTTGAAACTTTACTCTATCATAATATATCTTTTAAAAAGTTAAAAAGCAAACCAATACTTGGCGGATTGTATCACGATTATAAAAATATCGCTTAAAATAACAATATCTTCAGAAATCACTTGTTGCCATTGTCAATGAGTTTGTTTGCAATTCCTTTAATATTTATTTGCCCAAGTTTGGTAAGTTTTCGAACCAACCTTGGACTTTTTCTATCGTTTGAATGCTTAATTATTCTCTGAATATAGTTTTTGCAGCCTACAGGCAGATGATCTATTTATTATTTTTAAAGTATTCCCACCCAGTTGAATGGATCAGAGTCTTTAGATGTATCACTACACACAATACCATAAAAATTATATTGGTTAGGCGCAGGCCTAAAAGTGTTGAAGAAGGCGTCACTTTTCAAAAAATGTATATTGACCCCGTATAGCGGGTCTAATTTATCTGACTCATACGCTCCATCCATCGCAGTTACATCCACATTATAGTAATAAGCTCCAACTTTTACGATATTCCATGTATGGCCTATTACATCACTGTTTGCTTCAAAACAGGGCATACCGGCTATATTGCATAGCATTTGGTAGGCATCAGTATATCCATTACACACAGAGGCGCCTAATACAAGAGCACCATAAGCATAGCCACTCATAGGACTATATGTAAAGTCATATGTTGTTTTATTCATCAAGGCAGCTGCGAGGGCTTGGTATTTTTGAATGTCAGTCATTCCGGGTTTTATTGCATTAGCAACCATATCTTGCGCAGTTGCAATTGTTTGGCGCATTTGATCAGCAGTAATATCGCCGCAGTTGGATGTAGCATTTTGGAAGAATGAATAATTTGCAATCGGATTAAAGGCGAAATTAATATATTTCATTTGCCCTTTTAACATATATGCAATAGGAGAAAAATCGGATATTCGATTACGCTCTAAACCGAGGTTTGTTAATGATGTCAAATTAGAAAGCGGAGAAATATCGGTTATACAATTTCGATTTAAGTCAAGCACTTGCAAATTTGTTAATCTTGATAAGGCGCTTATATCATGGATGTTAGCTCTTTCTATTGACAACTCTGTAACACTTGTGGGAATGTAGCTCAGAGTATTTGGAGGCAAATTTAATGGCTCTGCTATGTATATATGATTAAGTTTAGTTAGTTGAGCCAAAAAACTGTAATCATTAATGCTTGTTGAGCTATATAAATCAATTGACTCCAGTGTATTTTTTACTTTTGTTAACACTGATAAGTTATCGCCGATAAATCTCATTGAAATGCTTTTTAGACTTGTATAATTGTCCAGTGGAAGTGAATCAACAGGAAAATTATTTAAAAAAAGATTATTCAGATTGACCAATCCGGCAAGATAAGATGTGTTTTGAGAAGTAGTGTTCTGCACATCGTACCCCGTATTAAGATATGTTAATAATGGGAAATATACTAAATCACACAAGGTTGATGATCCGTTAATACTAAGGCATGTTATTGTTTTAAGTTGTGTATATGTATATGTCGCTGAGTTCCCCAATAACCCCGCAACTGCATCTTTAACCTTAGGATCAACTAAAGTAACCGAATCTGTGTCACTAATAAATACGGGAAATAGTGTTTTGTCTCCGTAAACAGAGCAATTATATGGATTTGCATAAGATTCAAAGGTTGATCCGCTTACATCGGTCGCCCAACCAATAAACCCATAACCCGCTTTTGCCGTAGCTTGAACAAATACAGAAGTTCCAGGTGCATAACTTCCTGCTCCGGTTATCGTTCCGAATGAATCATTTTGTCCTGTTTTGTGGACAAGTGATAAAGTTGAATTGCTCACATCCGAACCAACGATATTAATTAAATAAGTACCAGAACTTACCATCATAGGATTACACACTTTTAAATAATACACTTGGTTCGCTATCAAATTACATACAATATTAAAATTATAGTAATTTCCGGAATCATCATCGACTGCAATTTGTGTTTGAGCGCTATTATACAACCAACTCTTCATGTTAATTGTTGAGGTTGATGCAATTGTATAGCTTCCTGTTGTTGAAGCGATAAATCTGAACATATCTACATCACTTGGAACTTCCAGCGTTCCGGATTTTGTGTTAGCTACTCCAGGCGTTAGCACCCAGTTTGATGCATTTGAAAATGTGTTGCCATAATCATCAGTGATGATCGGATTGACTGTGACAGTAGAAGTGCTTGTCAATCCGTTAATTGTTCTTGCAGTTATCACAGCGATTCCAGAATTTACACCAGTTACAACACCAGTTTCATCTACTGTAGCGATTGAAGTGTCGCTTGAGCTCCATGTAACTGTTTTGTTGGTTGCGTTTGTTGGAGTTACTGTTGCAGTAAGCGTAATATGATCTCCAACCAATACGCTTGTCTGCATGGGGATTACTGTGATTCCAGTTGGAGCTGTAAACGGCGCCCCGATTCTGCTACTTACTGGAATTTTTGCAAGCCATTTTTGAATAACTGTCACATCTTTTATCGTGACTACTCCATCATCGTTTACATCTGCGACAAATTGCTGTAAACCTGTCAAAGAAGTCATTTTTGCAAGGTATTTCTGAATCGTTGTGGCATCTTTGATTGTAACACTTGCATCAAGGTTTACATCGCCAAAATAATAGCTGGTTTTTGTCAGAACTGAGGCTGCATTTGAGCTAAATAATGGGAAACACATTGCTAAAATGACAAGACTAACAAGTGTTAATATTTTAAAGTGCTTTAAGTAAGATTTTTTCATAAAAAACACCTCCACCAAATCATCTTGATAGTTACTGGGTCTTATCTTAAAATCATTATGAAAAAAACAAGCAAATCAGTTGACCTGCTTGTTTTGGCTCCCCAAGTTGGACTCGAACCAACGACCCTGCGGTTAACAGCCGCATGCTCTACCGACTGAGCTATTGAGGAATATTTAGTTTTAATCTATTGTTAATGCAATCACTAAGATTGCTGTTAACCTTGGGTAAACCCTTTCGGTCAAAAACATAGTCGCATTGCTTACTTGGAGCGCTTCGCACTGCTCCTTGTTTTTTCCTACTCACAGTTCTGCCTTCTTCTGCCACCGGTAGCGGCAGACCTTGAGTCAGTTAACAGCCGCTCGGCTCCTACCGACTGAGCTATTGAGGAATATTCAATATATAATATATTCAGAAGAAAGTATTTAATGCACATATTATGCTTTAAGCTTTACTTTCTTTGCTTGTTAATGGTGACTCGTGCGGGAATCGAACCCGCGTTGCCGGCGT
>JAUZPX010000006.1 GCA_030705695.1 Bacillota bacterium | reverse complement strand
TACTGTTGGCAATGATAAAATTACGCTCACATATGCTAAGCAACAGTTTACTTTTTACGGAATAAGCTGGCATATTCGAGGCGATTTGTTAACAAAAAATTATGATATTGTTGATATTGACAACTCTGTAATTATGTCTCATTGCGTACGTTGGGGGCAATTTGGTGACGGATATGAAATAAATATACTTTCTGAAAATCGTGAAATTCTTTGTTTGTGTGTTGCAATTTGCCTTAATCATATTCAACTTGCTGAAATCAAGGCTCCGCAAGCTTTATAAAACGTAATTGATTTTTATAGTATAAATTAAAATAAGGGGTGTTTTTTATGAAAAAATTATTGGAATTATTGAGTGAAAATGCCAGATTAACAACAACAGAACTTTCTTTTTTACTTAACGAACCTGAAGAGAAGATTAAAGCACAAATTGCCGAATATGAAGAAAAAGGTATAATAAAAGGCTACCGTACGCTTATTAATTGGGAAAAGGTTCCTAATGCAGGCGTAACAGCACTTATTGAGCTTAAAGTAACACCAAAGAAAGAAACTGGATTTGATGAAATTGCGCAGAGCGTTATGAGCTTTGATGAAGTTGAAAGCGTTTATCTTATTGCGGGAGTATACGACCTTGCAGTATTTGTAAAAGGCAATACAATTCAGGAAGTAGCTTCGTTTGTTTCTAAAAAATTATCTGCTTTGGATTCTGTAATATCCACAGCGACTCATTTCTTGTTGAAACGCTATAAAGATGGCGGAGTAAGCTTTGCCGAAACAGAACGTGAGGAAGATAAAAGGGGACTCATACTGTGATAGATTACAGCTCATTGTTGAATGAAAATATAAAAGAAGTAAAACCCTCGGGTATTCGTAAGTTTTTTGATATAGCCAATGAAATGGATAATGTCATATCGCTTAGCATCGGAGAGCCGGATTTTAAAACGCCATGGCATATTCGTGAAGCAGGAATTGAATCACTGCAAAAGGGAAGAACATGGTATTCACCAAACAGAGGATTTAACGAGCTCCGAGAAGAGATTTCTACATATTTCAGCAATAGATTCGGTGTTTCTTATGACTCTTCTTGCGAAGTACTGGTGACTGTTGGCGGTTCGGAAGCCATTGACCTTTGCTTGCGCTGCCTTGTAAAAAATGGGGATGAGGTGCTTATTCCTCAACCGAGTTTTGTTTGTTATGAACCTCTTACGGTAATGGCAGGCGCAACTCCAGTTATTATTGAGACAAAAAGTGAGAATGAGTTTCGTCTTACAAAAGAAGAAGTTTTATCTCATATAACTGACAAAACAAAACTTTTGATTTTACCGTATCCGAACAATCCGACAGGCGCTGTTATGCGAAAAAGCGATCTCGAAGAGATTGCAAAAATTGCAATTGAGCGAAATATACTTGTTTTATCTGATGAAATTTATGCTGAGCTTACTTATGGTGATGAGCCGCATGTTTCGATTTCCTCACTTAAAGGAATGAAAGAACGCACAATAGTTGTTTCTGGGTTTTCAAAAGCATATGCTATGACAGGCTGGCGTTTGGGATATACTCTAGGACCTAAAGAAATTGTTGACGCGATGACAAAGCTTCATCAATACGGAATTATGAGCGCTCCTACAACGGCTCAGTATGCTGCTATTGAAGCACTAAAAAACGGTTATGACGATATAAAAAGCATGCGTGATGAATATGATATGCGCCGCAGGTTGATTGTCGGCGGATTCCGCAAAATGGATATGGATTGCTTTGAACCGATGGGTGCTTTTTATGTGTTCCCTTGCATTAAAAAGACAGGGCTTTCAAGCGAGGAATTCTGCACAAGGCTAATCGAATCAAAGAGAGTGGCTGTTGTACCGGGTACTGCTTTCGGTGATTGCGGAGAAGGCTTTGTTAGAGTGTCGTATTCATACTCTATTAAGCATATTCAAGATGCTTTGGCAAGAATTGAAAGCTTTTTGAGAGAAATTTAATATGTAGCAAGGCAGTTGAAAATATGCAGGTTACGGTAAAAGCACCAGCAAAAATAAATTTGGTATTACAGATTACAGGAAAGCTTGATAACGGTTATCACACCTTGTCGATGATAATGCAGGCTGTATCACTTTATGATACCGTTTCTGTTGCAGCGTGCAAAGAAAAAGGGATATCAGTTTCATGTAATCATCCAAACGTGCCTTGCAACGATAAAAATATTGTGTATAAAGCTGCTGTTGCTTTTTTTGAAAGCAATTCGATTATGGATTACGGAATTCATATCAACATAGATAAGCAAATCCCTACCGAAGCAGGGCTTGCCGGTGGAAGTACAGATGGCGCGGCAGTGCTTATAGCATTAAACACTTTGTATAATACGGGGTTATCATTACAAGAATTAGCTGAAATCGGTGCAAAAATAGGAACAGATATTCCTTTTTGCCTTTTCGGAGGCAGTATGCTTATCGGTGGAGTAGGTACGGAACTTACTAAAATTCAGGACATGCCTGATTGCCAAATTTTAATTGCCAAGCCGAATGTCAGTGTTTCAACAAAAGAGGCATATTCTCTTTCCGACGCTCATGGTTTTTCCGACAATAAAGAAACGATTCGTGCATTACAAGCTTTTTCTGACGGAAATTTAAGAGAAATTACCAATTCAATGGTGAACGATTTTGAAAAAGTCATGGCATTAAAAGAAGTTGAAAAAACCAGAGATATTATGAATCAAAACGGTGCGCTCGGTTCAAGAATGACTGGAAGCGGCTCGGCTGTCTTTGGAATTTTCGAGAAAGATTCCGATGCCCATGCAGCATTAAATATTTTGAAAACAATGTATCAAGATGTTTTCCTTTGTACACCGTTAAAATATGGCTGTAAAATTATAACTGAATAAACTGGGAAAACCTGTCAATAATCAAGTCATCAATCTTGAAAGGGCAGGTTTTTTATGAAGTTACTTATAAAATCTATTTCTATTTCTATTGTACTTACAATTATTTTTTCTATGATTCCTTTTACCGCAAAATGCGATGAAATCTCACATGACGTTTTTAGGCTGCATATTCTAGCAAATTCCGATTCCAAAGCAGATCAAGACTTAAAATTAAAAGTAAGAGACAATATTCTTAAGTTTGCTAGAGCAAATTTCAAAGGATTTACAAGCAAAGATGATGCGATTGAAGTTACAGAGCAGAATTTACCTGAGATTAAAAAAATAGCAGAGAAAACAATTCATGATAACGGCTACGACTACAAAGTTACCGCACAGCTTACAGATATGTATTTCAACACAAGAATCTATGATAATATCACAATGCCTGCCGGAAAATACCGTGCGCTTAGGATACTGATTGGAAGCGGTAAAGGACACAACTGGTGGTGCGTAATGTTTCCTCCGATTTGTATAGGAGCAGCGACACAGACAAGCACGCTTGACAATACTTTAAACTCAAACGAGCAGGATGTTGTAGAGAACGGTACAAAATATCAAGTGAAATTTAAAGTTGTTGAATATTACTATGATGTTGTTTCATGGTTTAATTCACTTTAATGTTATAGTCCTTTTTATAGGACACCTGATGTTATAAAATTATACTGGGTGAGAAAAATGTTACATTTCATATTAGGAAAAAGCGGCACAGGCAAGACGACATTGATTCATCAAAAGATTAGTGAGCTTGTTAAAATCGAAAATAAAGAAATAATTCTTTTGGTACCTGAACAGAATTCTTTTGAAACAGAAAAGGAAATTCTGCGCTTGCTCGCCCCTGCCGACTGTCGTAATGTAAATGTTTTGACTTTTTCCCGCCTGGTTGAATTTGTTTTCCGTCAAACAGGTGGGCTTGCAGGGCGAAAAGTTGATGACGGCGGCAGAAGTGTATTCATGAGCCTTGCCATAGAGGCTGCTAAAGATCAATTGGAATTGTATAAATATCAGATCGATAAACCTGATTTTATTGATTTAATGATAACAACGGTTAATGAATATAAAAAATGCTGCATTTCAACAGATATTATTCGTGAAAAAGCACGTATAATTAACGATGCAAAACTTAAGCAAAAGCTTGTTGAAACATCGCTAGTTGCAGACATTTACGATACTTTGTTACATAACAGCTATGTTGACCCGATGGATGAATTAACAATGTTGTATGAGAAGTTATCTCAAATTGATTTCTTCGGAGGTTATACTGTTTTTGTTGATTCTTTCAGCGGATTTACAATGCAGGAGCAAAATATCCTTGAAAATATTATTTCAAAGAGTTATGACTCTTTTTTTGCATTTACAACTGCCGATGAAAGAAATACAGATGTAAATAATCCTGATTTTACAGTAAACAGAACGATTAAGCGGCTAAAAATGCTTGCTAAAAGAAACGGAGTTTTGGTAGCGGTAGCTACATATTTGGAAGATCAAAAACGAATTCACACAAGAGGGCTTCAAACACTATTAAACGGTGCTTTTAATCCGCTGGCAGAAAGTTACAAAGGAGAAGTTATCGATATTGAATTGTATTGCGGCGAAGATATTTACGACGAAACAAATTATATTGCCACGACGATAAAGCGTCTTGTTATTGAGGAAAACTACTCATATAACGATTTTGTTGTTGTGTGCAGAAACAGTGAAAATTATCTTGGCGTTTTAGACTCAGTACTGGAAAAGTTTGATATTCCTTATTTTATGGACAAGCCTGAGCCGCTTGACGGAAAGCCATTAATGAAGCTTGTCCTTTCAGCGTTTGATGTTGTTCATTACGGTTTTCGTTCAGAAGATATTTTTAAAATTTTGAAATCCGATTTAACTAATTTTACAACAGAAGAGATTGCGTCTCTTGAAAATTACATATTTATCTGGAATATAAACGGTTCAGCATGGCTCAGCGAGTTTTATAATAATCCACGAGGATTCGCAAATGAAGAGAAACAGAGTGATATTGCGGAATTAGAAAGCTTAAATAAACTTAGAAAGAGAATTATTCTGCCGCTAATTACTTTTAAGAATAAAATTCAAAACTGCGATGGATTATCAATATCTAAAGCTGTTTATGAGCTTTTAACTGCATTAAAAGTCCCTGAAAAGCTTGAAAATAATGCTCTGAAACTAAAAGACAGCAGTGAATTCAACACAGCCAACGAGCAGCTTCGTCTTTGGGATTATCTTATTGATATCCTCGACCAAAGCACAGAGATTTTAGACAATACGCAAATTTCATCAAAGCGTTATGCAGCGCTTCTGAAATTACAGATACGTTCAGGAAATATTTCGTTTATTCCGCAAAGTATGGATCAGGTTATAATCGGAACTGCCGACAGAATCAGGCTTTCTTCACCTAAAATTGTGTTTATGATTGGAGCTATCGAGGGAGAATTCCCTCATATACCTGTCCCGAGTGGAATATTCAGCGATAACGAGCGTAAAATGCTCCTTTCGCTTGATTTACCTGTATATGACTCTGTATTAGAGTTGGCGTCTTTTGAAAAATATCTTGCAAGTACCGTGATGACTGCGCCAAAAGAAAAACTATATGTTTCTTGGTATGCTCAAAGCCTGTCGGGCGAGCAAAAATCCCCATCGCAAATTGTTAGGGAAATCAAACGGCTGTTACCAGATATTCTTGTTAAAGACCGATACATATATACTCCCGAAGATTCGATATGGGGGACAAAGCAGGCGTTTGAAGCTTGCGCAAAAATATATAAAAGCAAATCAAAGCTGTCTGAAAATTTAAAATACTATTTTAGCAAAATTGAAGACTACAAAGATAAGTTTGCGGTTTTGGATATTGCGGCAAATGAAAAACCGTTTATGATAAGCGACAAGGAAAAAGCAAAAGACCTTTTTCATGAAAACATGACGATTTCTGCTTCGCAAATTGAGAAATTTTATCTTTGCCGTTTTCAGTATTTCTGCCGCTACGGTTTAAGGCTTAAAGAGAGAAAGCCATCTGAACTTGATGCTCTTGAATACGGTAGTTTGGTTCATTATTTGTTTGAGAATATTTTAAAACAACATGAAATTTCCGCTTTAAAATCAATGAGCAGTGAAGAACTTAAATTCGAAATTAAAAAGCTTCTTGAAATATATATTTCGGAATATATGGGAGGAGTTACGGGAAAAAGCACAAGATTCATACATATTTTCTATAAGATAAGCGACGCTGCCTTAATGGTTCTTCAGCATATGATAATTGAACTTTCGCAAAGTGAGTTCAGACCGTCTGATTTTGAATTATCAATCGGCGATGAGATTCCGCCGTATATTTTGCAGCTGCCGACAGGCGAGAAAGTAAGCATTACAGGTAAAATTGACCGAGTAGATATAATGAAGCACGAAGATACTTCATATGTTCGTGTAATAGACTATAAAACAGGTAAAAAAGAATTTAAGCTTTCCGATGTTTTATACGGCTTGAATTTGCAAATGCTGATATATTTATCGGCACTCTCAAAAAACGGAAACAAAAAATTTGGCTCTAATATAATGCCTGCGGGAATTTTATATATGCCTTCTTCGGTTTCTTCAATTTCAGCAAAAAAAGGAGATTCCAAAGAGCAAATTGAACGTGCAAATTTTGAAAGCTATAAAATGAGCGGGCTTATTCTCGACCAAAAAGAAGTTATTGAGGGAATGGAAAAAGACGTTGGCGGCGTTTTTATTCCTGTAAAGAAAGGCAAAGACGGCTACTCGGGATCCGATTCTCTTGCAGGCTTGGAAGAGATGGGGATTCTCTTTAAGAAAATCGATAATTTAGCAATTGAAATGGCAAAATCACTTCACAGCGGTGACATTGATGCTGTCCCGGCAAAAGGCGGATATGACGCATGTGCATGGTGTCCTTATTGCTATATTTGCGGATTTCAAGAAGAAAAACAAAGCAATGATGTCAAAAAATTCAGTAAAGACCAAGTAATTGAACTTTTGCAAAGCGAGAATGAAAATAATAATTAATATTATTTTGGAACGGATTGAAACTTATGGGTGTGAAATTTACGAAAAATCAAAGAATGGCGATTGAAGCAAGAGGCGGTTCGCTGCTTGTTTCTGCAGCAGCAGGTTCAGGCAAAACAGCTGTACTTGTACAAAGATTGATTGAAATTTTAACCGATGAGGAAAATCCTGTTTCTGCCGACCGTTTGCTTGTTGTTACATATACCCGTGCAGCAGCAGGAGAAATGCGAGAGAGAATTACCGAAAAATTCGAGCAGCTTGTAAACGAGAATCCGTTCAATACTGCATTGCAAAGCCAACAATTGCTATTAAGCCGAGCAAATATAAGTACAATTCACAGCTTTTGCAGTGAGTTAATTCGAGATCATTTTCAAGCGCTTAATATTGCGTCCGATTTTAGAATCGGCGACGAATCTGAAATTAAAGTGCTTACAAAAGAAGCACTTAATACGACTATAAATCAGCGTTACGAAGAAAATAATCCCGATTTCTTGAAGCTTGCCGATTTATTCGGTTCATATAAATCCGATACGGCATTGGAAGGAGTACTTTTAAAGCTGTATGGCTTTTTAAGGTCGCATCCTTTCTATAAGAACTGGCTTTTGGAAAAGCAGGAAATGTACAAAGAGCATAATTTAGTGAAAGATACTGTGTGGGGACAGGTTATTGCTGAATTTGCACTTAGTGCAGCTGAATTTTGCGTTGAAACCGCACAAACGAGCTGTTCTTTGCTGGAAACAGAAGAAACACTTAAAAAATCGATTTATGATATGGCTTTTTCAGATTTAGCGTATTTTCAGGATTTGTATAATACAATAAAAAACGATTCTTGGGATAAAATCGTTGACTGTGTTGCTTCCTACAGTCCGATGCGGTTTTCTACTCCGAAAGGATACAGCGAGCATCCATTAAAAAACAAAATACAAAATAACCGTAAAACTTTAAAAAATACGCTTGATGAGCTTAGTAAACTATTTTTTACATATGAGGATGAGGCTTTAAGCGACATAACCGAGCTTTCCGTAATTGTTAAAGAGCTCTTTAAAACCGTTCTGATTTTTGATGAAGAATTTTTTAAGTTGAAAGCTGAAAAATCTCTTCTTGACTATAATGATTTGGAGCAACTTGCACTTAAGCTGCTTGTAAGCCCGATAGAAAACGGCTATGAATTTACTGAAATCGCAGAGCAGGTTTGCAATCGTTTTTCAGTTGTTATGGTCGATGAATATCAGGATGCCAATGCCGTGCAGGATCTTATTTTCCGTGCGGTGAGCAATAATGAAAGGAATCTTTTTGTTGTCGGCGATGTTAAACAGAGTATTTATCGTTTTCGTGGGGCAATGCCTGAAATTTTCATTAAGCGAAAAGAAAACTCGTTGTTATATACACCGAATAAGCCGTCTTTTCCTGCGAGAGTTATTCTAGATAAAAATTTCAGAAGCCGTATAGGCATTATTGACGGTGTGAACTTTATTTTCAAGCATTTAATGTCAAAGAGTGTTGGAGAGATAGAATATTCAGACGAAGAAATTCTTGTAGCGGGTGCTGAATATCCAAAGAGCGAAAAAAATGATGTTTCTTTGCAAATCCTTGAATTAAACGGCACGGAAACCGAAAACATGGATATTGAAGAAGCTCGGCATATTGCAAAAAACATTTTAAAAATGATGCAAGAAACGACTGTTTTTCAAAACGGTGAAAATCGTAAGGCAACTTACGGAGATTTTTGCATTTTGCTGAGAAGTTCTTCTAATTATGCAAATATTTATGTAAACGAGCTTATTTCTCTTGGCGTTCCTGCATGGTCTGAAACAACAGGCAGCTTTTTAAATACTCAGGAAATTGCTGTAATGCTTGCCTTTTTGCGAGTTATTGATAATCCAATTCAAGATATCCCTCTTGCTACCGTGCTTATGAGTCCGATTTACGGCTTTACGGCTGACGATTTAACTGACGCACGAATTGAATCTCCAAACGGAAACCTTTATATGGCTATTAAAAAAACGGCGGAAAGCAAGGGCGGAAAATTCAGCACTTTTTTTGAGGATTTAGAGCAAATACGTTTTATTGCCGCAAATGTCTCGACAGACAGGCTTATTAATATAATCTATGACAGGACAGGGTATACAGCAATCGTTCAGGCGATGAGCGGCGGTGCGCTCAGGCTTAATAATCTTCGGCTTTTGCTTGAATATGCAAAATCTTTTGAAAAATCAGGTTATAAAGGCTTAAGCTCTTTTGTCAATTTTATTGATAAGCTTCAAAATGAAGGCGGTGACTTAAAAGCTGCAACAAATACATCGGAAGCTGCAATGAACGCCGTGAGAGTAATGAGTATTCATAGCTCTAAAGGGCTTGAATTCCCCATATGTATCCTTGCAGGTACAATAAGAAAATTTAATACGGACAGCAACAAAGAAGTGCTTCTTCACGCTGAGTTGGGGCTTGGAACTTTTAAAAAGTCTGGGATATGCAAATATACAACAATGCCGAAAGAGGCTATATCTCTTGAAATTGCCAGAGGCGAAAAGTCTGAGGAATTGCGTGTTTTGTATGTTGCTCTTACAAGAGCAAGGGAAAAACTCTTAATTTACATAACTAGAAAAAATGTTGATAAATACATAGGAAGCATCGGAGCAAAGCTTTTGGATGGGTCATCGGTTTCGCCTTATATCGTTCGGAGCGCAAATTCAATTTCTGATTGGATAATTATGTGTACTTTGCTTCATAAGAGCGGAAAAAACCTTCGTGCAATCGCAGGTATGGAGGAGCAAAGCAGTTATGAACCTTGCCCTGAATGGGATATCTCTATTGAAGAAAATGAAGAAACAATTCTAGTTGAAAACGAAAATGATAATAACTCTCAAATTAATTTATTTGATGATTTAAGCAATGAAATTGAAGTAATTGACGAAGAATTTCAAAATTTGCTTGATTACAGGCTTAATTTTAAATATGAGAAAAGTGCTTTAACAACGCTGCCTGTTAAAGTTTCTGCATCGGAGCTTTCGCATTCTGCTTTTTTACAACAGCATTCTGTGATGAAACGCCCTGTATTTATGCAAAAAAATAAGATGTCGGGCGCTGAAAAAGGAACAGCAACTCACGAATTCCTGCAATTTTGTGATTTTAAAGCTTGTAAGCTGTCTGTTGAAAACGAACTTAATAGATTATCGGAAATGAAATTTATTTCGGAAGAACAAAAAAACGCTGTCAATTTAAAAAGCATTCAGGCTTTTATTGAAAGCGAATTAATGAACCGAATATTAAGTTCTAAGCAAGTTTTTAAAGAGTACAGATTTACGACAAACATTAAAGCAAGCGACGTAAAAGCCGATATTGAACAGGCATTTTCCGACGTGAACATTTTACTTCAAGGCTCAATTGATCTTGCGTTTTTGGAAGACAATTCTTTTGTTTTAGTCGATTATAAAACGGATCGGGTAAAAGATATAAGCGAATTAAAAGAAAAATATAAAATTCAGCTTGATCTTTATGCCAAAGCACTTGAACTTTGCACCGAAAAGGCGGTAAAAGAGCGGATTATTTACTCTTTGTACTTAAATGATTTTATTAGCATATAGATAGAACTTTTAAAAAGCAAGGCGATCGAAAGACGGCCTTGCTTTTTCATAAAAAAGTAGCCAATCTTTCTATAAGACTGGCTACTTTATAAAATCAATATGCTTCCACCAATGGGTTGATAATAGTCGAATTAATGTCGTCGGCTGCGTTAATGTAGGGGATAGATTTGCCACAGCCGTTAATTACGCAATCGGAAGGGTTCTCTGGAATGTTGACTTTAATTTTCATAACGCGTTCAATCAGTTCAGGGAAGCCCGTAAGCTTTGAAAGCCCGCCGCTGATTGTAATTCCGTCGGTATGGATGTCACCTACAAGTTCTGGGGGCGTTTCTTCCATAACTTTTGAAATCGATTTAACAATATTTAAAGCCGTTTCAAAAATTGCTTCCATAATTTCGCTCGATGTTACCTCAATGCTTCTCGGAAGCCCAGACACGGCGTCTCTGCCTTTCATTACAAAGGTTTTTTCTTCTTCGGGAGGGCAAACACAGCCGATTGTCATTTTTGCAAGCTCGGCTGTCCGAGTACCGATATAAAGAAAATATTTTTTACGAATATATTTTACTATTTCTTCGTCCATATAGTTGCCTGCACGCTTTACAGAGCATGACGAAGCAATGCCGCCAAGCGATATTACGGCAATATCGGCAGTGCCTCCGCCAATGTCGGCAATCATAACGCCGTGGGAATCTGTAATTGTTAAACCTGCACCGATAGCTGCGGCTTTAGCAGCTTCAATTAAGTATACTTTTCGTACTCCGATACTACTTATCGCATTAACGACAGCTCGTTTTTCAACATCTGTAATTTCACCAGGTACGCATGCAACGACCTTTGGCATCAGCAATTTACTTGTATTGAGTTTATGAAGCAAGGCACTGACTAAATCCTCGACAAGCCCGAAATCCGAGATAACTCCGCTTGTCAGCGGATATTCGGCGCATATTCTCCCTGGAGTGCGCCCAATCATATTATAAGCCTCGGTACCTACTGCGATAATATCTCTTGTGTCTGCATCATATGAAACAACGGAAGGCTCGTCCAAAACTTTGCCTTTTGCGCTTGTAAAAATTCTTGTATTGGAAGTTCCGAGATCTAAAGCAATATTATTGCTCAAAGCAATACTTCCTTTCTATTATTATTTAAGTGAGTATATTATATCAATTATTTTCATTGTGAACAACAGTTATTGTTGCGCAAAATACTTTTGCGGCTCCGCGGATTTCCAGCATCTTGCAACATTCCGCTAGGGTGCTGCCAGTTGTTAATACGTCGTCTATGAGCAAAATTGTTTTTTCACTAATTTTTTCATTGTTAATTGTCTGATAAACGCCCTCGACATTTGACGCACGTTTTTCTTCAGGAAGATTATGCTGTTCGGCATTTTCCTTGATTTTAATAAGAAGATCAGCATAAGGTACATTCATTTTCACTGCAACATTTTTTGCAATAAGTTTTGCCTGATTATATCCTCTTTTTTTAAAACGTTTTTTAGAAAGCGGAACACAAGTAACAAAATCAAATTCAAAATTTTCATAAAATTCGTTTATTGAGCGATATACAGGTTCAGACAGCGAATCTGCCAATTGTGGAAGTTCGTTGAATTTGAATCTGAGAACGGCTTCCCTAAACGGTTCCTTATAAATAAATGGTGAAACACATACATAGTCTTTGGAAAATTCCGTAAAATATCCGTTTTCTGGAAATTTTTCATAACAATCTTCGCACCACATCTGCCCCGATTTAATTACAGACTCACAAAAAGGGCAAATAGGAGGATATATTAAATCCACTGTTTTTTTAAAAAGTTTAGTTACCATATTTTCACCTGATTACGATTATCTTTGTAAAAAATCTTTTAAAGCTGAATATCTTTTAGTTCTGCGGTTGTTTTGCACCATTCGTTCAACAGTATAAGCATTTCCAACTAATATTAAGAGTTTTTTTGCTCTTGTTACAGCAGTGTATAGTAGATTTCTGTAATAAAGCTGCGGAGCACCGTAATACATCGGCATAATTACCGCTTCAAACTCGTTACCCTGGCTTTTATGAACGGTTGTTGCGTATGCAAGCTCAAGTTCATTAAGGCTTTCACCGTCATATATTGCAGTTTTGTCTTCAAAACGAATTTTTAAACTCTGATTTGATTTATTGATTTCCGAAAGTATACCGACATCTCCGTTGAAAATGCCGTCACCAGAAGTTCCGTCATCTTTTTCCCAGGTAATGTTGTAATTATTACGAATCTGCATAATTTTATCGCCTTCACGAAAAATAACGCCGTTAATATTAATTTCCTTTTTAAATTTATCATGAGGATTTATTGCGTTTTGAAGCATTTTATTAAGCTCATATGTTCCGAGCATGCCTTTTCTTGTTGGAGAAAGCACTTGAATATCATCAAAAGGGGAGAAGCCGTAGCTTTTTGGCAAACGAGTCTTATAAAGGTCAACAATTGTATTTGAAATATCCTCCTGTCGGTTATATGTCAGCAGAAAAAAGTCTTTATCTTTTTGATTAAAATCAGGCATTTCACCGCTTATGATTTTATGTGCATTCATGACAATCAGACTTTCCATTGACTGTCTGAAAATCTCTGTAAGCGATACAACGGGAACTACTCCGGAAGATATCAGGTCTCCGAGAACATTTCCAGCTCCAACAGACGGCAATTGGTCGCTGTCACCGACAAGAATCAGCCTACATCCCATTGGCAGAGCCCGCATAACGCTTTCAAAAAGCTGAGCATCAACCATTGAAAGCTCGTCCAGAATAAGTGCATCACAATTTAAAAGGTTTTTCTCGTTACGCTTAAAAATAGGACGGTCGCTTGCGTCCCATGCTACCTCTAAAAGCCGATGAATAGTTTTTGCTTCGCAGCCTGTAAGCTCGCTCATGCGTTTTGCAGCACGTCCTGTAGGTGCGGCTAGAAAAACTTTTTCTCCGTTATCTTTCAATATTTTGATTATTCCATTTAATGTTGTGGTTTTGCCTGTTCCCGGACCTCCTGTTAAAATTAACAGACCTTTTGATAAAGCTGCATCAATTGCTTTTTTTTGCAAAACGGCATATTCAATATTTTCTTTTTGCTCGATTTTTTTTATTTTCTCTTGAATATCACCGATTTGTTTTGCCGGATAGAGTAGAAGCATTAACAACCGTGCGGCGGCGTAAGTTTCACTTCTGTGCAGTGATGGGATAAATACTAATTCTTTATCGTCAATTATCTCACAAATTAAAGAATTATCAAATATCATTGCTTCAAGCGCTTCATCTGCCTGTTTTCTTGTAACAGATAAAAAAGAAGTGCAAGTTTCAGAAAGCTTATCTTTAGGAAGACAAGTGTGACCGTTGTTGCGGTTATGCTGCAAGATATATGCGATTCCCGCACGAATGCGACAGATATTATCAAAAGGACGATCCTGTTCGGAGGCTATTTTATCTGCTTTTTCAAAAGAAATGTTAATGCCATCTGTACACATAACATAGGGGTTTTCTTTTACCATTTTAAGTGTTTTATTTTTCCATATTTTCCACATCTTCACAGCATCGCTTGCTGAAATACCGAATCCGCTCAAGTACACCATACATTCACGTATTTCGAACATCATGGCAAGTTCATCACTGATTTTTCTAGTTTTTGACAGTGAAAATCCTTTTATAGCTGCAACTCGATCGGGCTCATTTTGCAAAACCTCAAGAGTTTTTTCCTGAAAAGCCTCAACAAGCTGTCGAGCAGTAACAGGACCGATACCTTTTACGGCACCTGAAGAAAGGTATTTCAATATTGAGCTTGCTGTACTCGGCATATATCTTTCACAAGCTTCAACAGAAAACTGCTCGCCGTAAGATGGGTGAGTCTTATATTGCCCATGAAGACAAAGCTGTTCACCGACGTTTACCATAGGGATTGTTCCGACAGCAGTTATCTCTTCGTTTCCGTCTGAAAATTCAAAAACTGTATAGCCGTTTTCATCATTTCGATATACAATTTGAAGTACTTCTCCAGTAATTTCAGTAAGCTCTGAATTTTGCATTTTACAGCTCCTATTGATAAATTATAAAGTTTGTTTTATAATAACTTAAAAAGGAATATAAATAAGGATCGGGTTGTTGAATGGAATTTTTCTCAAACGAAGGCAAAAAAGTAGAAATTGAAGTAAGCGGTGATATTTATCTGCGCCATGCGATTAAAACAAGGTTTATTAAGCAAGGCGAAAGTTATATTGATGTTTTTAAAGAGTATGTTTTTCCGATTTATGAAAAAGGCGATATAATTTCTGTAAGCGAAAAAATTATTGCGCTTTGCCAAAACAGGGTTGTCCGCCGTGATGAAATAAAAATAGGATTTTGGGCAAAATTACTATCGAAATTTGCTTCGCATCCCGATACAGGAGTGGGAGTTGGCGAAACTATTAAAATGCAGTACGCAATTGATACAGTCGGGCTTTTCCGTGTGTTGTGGGCAAGTTTTGCAAGCGCTGTTACAAAAATTTTCGGCAAAAAAGGCGTATTCTATGAAATCGTTGGTATTGAAGTAAGCGGACTTGACGGGTTTTACGACCATGTTTGGAAAGAATACGGCGATATAGGAATTAAAATCCCCGAAAATTCATCCGGTGTATGCAATGAAATTTTTGAAAAACTTGGTATTTCCTGTATGATAGTCGATGCAAACGATTTAGGTCAAGAGGTTTTAGGCTATTCGTCAGATATTACGTTAGGTGAGCCTGAACTTAAAGAATTAATTAAAGATAATCCGTCTGGGCAAGGGAAAGAACTGACACCTCTTATTTTAATTCGTAAACGTGTTGATAATAATTCAGATATTATTACAAGTAAAAATGAAACTTAGAAAATTATAACATATTTTTTTATTTATTTTAATAATATTGGAAACATTTTTAAAAAAATATAATTATTTAAAAACGCTGTATGCATTTTTTGCATATAGCGTTTTTTCTCAATTAAATTTCAAAATATTTCAGAATAAATAAGAGAATATATCTTTTAAAAATTTGAACAATAGTATTGATTCACTATTTATATAAGTGAATTTTAATTAATTATTTTTAGTTAAATTATAAAAAAATAAGGAGGAAAAACAAAATGGATTACGAGCCTAACACGACTCCAAGAAGTCGAAGAAACGGTGCAATTGTTGTCTTAAGTTTATTGGCGATTGCGTTGTTGACTACAATTTTGTATTCAGCTACACGACCTCACGTAACAACTGTTCCAAAAGCAACAACTCCGCTTACTTCTAATATTGTAAATCCCAACACCAATACCGGTGCAGTTAATCAGAAGATGTCTGCTGATTTCTGCCATTCCGGTTGCAACTATACAACAGCCGATATTTCAAAAATACTTTCAGACTATAGAAAGTATTGTTCAACAAACTGTACAGCAGGTGCCAAACCTTCAACAACATCTGTTGCAGGCGGAAAAAGCGCACAGGTTTCAAATTATGATGCTGAGATTAAATCTGTTGTAGATTTAGTAAACAAAGAACGTACTTCACATGGTTTAAAAGCTATTGCAAGACGTACCGATATCGAGCCTGCCGCAGCAATACGTGCTAAGGAGATTTCAACAAAATTTTCTCATACACGTCCGAACGGAAAACGAGGACTTGATATTTTAAAAGAATACAAAATTACGACAACTTGCTCAGGCGAAAATATTGCAGAAGGATATTCAACTGCTCAGCAAGTTATGAAAGGCTGGATGAACTCAACTGGTCACCGTGCTAACATCTTACGCAGCAACTTTACCGGACTTGGCGTTGGTGTTTACAAGCAAGGCAATACAATGTATTGGGTACAAATTTTTGTAGGATAAATAAAATAATTTTAAAATAAAATGCGCATTTAGAACTTTTTTGTTTTAAAGCGCATTTTATAAAAATTAATTATAAATTAATTTCTTGATTCAAGTTTTCAGTTGTTGCAATTTCAATAAAATGATAATCGTTGCAAAAAGTTTCGCATATTTTACGATTTTCTTCATTCATACCGAGATCAAGACAAATTATTTTACCTATATGATTGTTATCTAACCATTTTACCCTCATGGCGGCATTTCTAAGTAAAATCTCAACGTCATCGCACTCTTTATAAATTGGAACAAGAAGTATCATTGAATTTTCTTCTTTACATTTCAAACCTGAAAATAACAGCATTCTGATAAGCTCGGTAATCCCAAAAGCAGCAAAAAAAATGAGAATAATCTCAAGTATTATGTAAATCACTAAAAACACCTCATTCCATTTTACTTGAGTTGTTCAAAAAAGGTGAATAATCAGAGAATAAATAACGTGAATTCGAACATAATATTTTAGACAATTTAATAATTGTCTAAAATTTATTCCATATAAGAAAGGGAAAGTAAAATGACAGATAATTCATATGCAAATCAAAGCATTAAATGTACTGTAAAACAGTGCGAAAACCACAGCTCAACAAAAGACTATTGTGCGTTGGATTCAATTAAAGTAGGTACACATGAAACAAACCCGACAATACCGCAATGTACTGATTGCGAATCGTTTAAAGCAAAACAGGGACAGGGAATGTGATTTTAATAAAAAAAGAAGGCACAGTTTGTGCCTTCTTTTTTTATGTAATTAATTATTATTTTAACTCAAATTTCTCAATTTCATCTTGAATATAAGATAAGGATAAAAGTTTTTCTTTAATTTGTTCAATATTTAACAGCTGAGTATTATTGGAATTGAATTCCGATAACATATTGCGTTTTTCGTCGCCTTTATTAAAATATAAGTCGTAGTTTAAATCACGATTATCAGGAGGTACACAATAATAACCTCCCATATCAATTGCATTTGCACATTCTTCATTTGTAAGTAATGTTTCATATCTTTTTTCGCCGTGACGTGTACCAATGATTTTAATCGGGTTATCAACTTTAAACAGCTCTTTAACAGCTTGTGCTAACATTCCGATTGAACAAGCTGGCGCTTTTTGAATCATTAGATCTCCGTTTTTAGCGTTACTAAATGCAAATAAAACAAGCTCAACAGCTTCATCAAGGCTCATAATAAATCTTGTCATTTCAGGGTCAGTAATTGTAAGCGGTTTTCCAGCTTTAATTTGTTCAATAAACAGAGGTATTACTGAACCTCTTGAACACATAACATTTCCGTATCTTGTAATAGCAATTAAAGTTTTATCTGCGGAAACTGTCCTTGATTTTGCTAAAGCAACTTTTTCCATCATTGCTTTTGAAGTACCCATAGCATTAACTGGATATGCAGCTTTATCTGTTGAGAGGCAGATAATTTTTTTAACTCCGCAATCAATAGCCGCATTAAGTGCATTTTCTGTTCCGAGAATATTTGTTTTTACGGCTTCAATTGGGAAAAATTCGCAGCTTGGTACTTGCTTTAAAGCTGCGGCATGAAAGATATAATCGACACCTATACATGCATTTTTAACACTGTTATAGTCACGAATATCGCCAATGTAGTATTTAATTTTCGGATTATTATATTTGTTTCGCATGTCATCTTGCTTTTTTTCATCTCTGGAAAAAATGCGAATTTCACCAATATCAGTATTCAAAAAGCGATCTAAAACTGCATTTCCAAATGAACCTGTACCGCCTGTTATTAAAAGGGTTTTGTCTTTAAACATCTAATAAATACCTTCTCTATAAATAGTTTACCATAAAAAGTTCCAAATGGCTTGAAAACGATTTTTATACAAAAAACGTTAATAAAACTAAAGAATAGTTTATCATTTTACATATGTTATGTCAAATAAAAATAGAATTTTGCTGATTAGAAAAATATATTCAAAGTAAAATTTGCATTATTCACAAAGTTCGGAAAAGCCCCATATTATAAGGTATTACCAGTTGTTTTTTCATGGGGGTCGCTTGTGATGAAAATTAATAGTTTTTCGATTATCGGTGGAGATAAACGTCAATTAGCCGCTGCCAATGCAATTTTACTTGATGGATGTGCTGCATTTATTTCAGGATTTGATAGAATTAAGCTTGAAGAAGCTGAAAATATATCAGTAGCCGAAGCCGCCATTTACAGTGAAGTAATCATTTTGCCGCTTCCTGTATCTAAAGACAGCGAAACGCTTAATGCGCCGTTTTCATCGGAAAAAATCAAATTAGATGATGATTTTGCCAGATTAATGCAGGGAAAAAAAGTCTTTTGCGGAATGAAAGACAGATTGCTGAAAACAAGCAAATTATGGAACAGCAATAATGTTTATGATTACTTTGAGCGAGAGGAATTTGCCGTATTTAACGCTGTTCCTACTGCCGAAGGAGCTATCGAGATTGCAATGAAGGAATATCCCGGAACAATACAAGGTTCCCGTTGCCTTATAACAGGATATGGAAGAATTGCAAAAATTCTTGCATCAATGCTTAAAGGGATTGGGGCAAATGTTACTGTTGCCGCAAGAAAAAAAGGTGATCTTGCTTATGCTTCTTCGTTTGGATATCAAGCAGTCGATATAAATAAAATGATGGAATGCGGCCACTTCGATATAGTTTTCAACACTGTTCCTGCGCTTATTTTTGATGCTCGAATGCTTGCACATCTTTGCGAGGAAGCAATTGTAATTGATTTAGCGTCTGCACCCGGCGGAGTTGATATTGATTCAGCTAAACGTCTTGACATTCAAGTAATACAAGCATTATCTTTGCCAGGTAAAGCGGCGCCCAAAAGAGCAGGAGAAATTATTAAAGACACAATATATAACATGCTCGAGGAGGATAATGAGTGAACCAAAAAACAGTGGGCTTTGCCATGTGTGGTTCTTTTTGTACGTTTCAAAAAGCACTGCTGCAAATGCGTAAACTTGTTTCTTTAGGGTACCATGTCCTGCCAATAATGTCACAAAATGCATATAGTACAGATACACGCTTTGGAAAAGCAGTAGATTTCATTTCTGAAATTGAGCTGATTTGCGGCGAAAAGATAATTCATACAATTCACGATGCCGAACCGATAGGACCACAAAAAATGTGCGATGTTCTTACAATATGCCCTTGTACGGGAAATACTCTTGCTAAGCTTTGCTTAGGAGTTACCGATACGGCTGTTACTATGGCAGCAAAATCACATTTGCGCACAAAGGGGCCGCTTGTAATTGCAGCGGCAACAAATGACGCGTTGGGGGCATCGGCACAAAACATCGGAAGGCTCTTAAATACAAAATCTGTATATTTTGTTCCTTTATCGCAGGACGATCCTATTAACAAGCCAAATTCTTTAGTAGCACATTTTGATTTACTACCGGAATGCGTTGAGCAGGCTTTAGAAGGTAAACAAATTCAACCGATCTTTAAAGAAATATAAATAATTTATCAGCATTTTTTTAAAGGGATAGCCAAAATATGGCTATCCCTGTTCATTTTTGCCTGTTTTTAAGCAATTCTATGGGAAATATATGTTGCTATTCCTAATTTGCAATTTTTATTAAATTTTGTTATTATATATGGTAATCAGGTAAAAAAATATTTAAACAAAATTAAATGATAGGAGGTCTGAATGATGAAATACTGCCCATCCTGCAAACATTTATTTGACGATGAAAGTATGGAATTATGCCCCGATTGCAAGAATATACGAATGCGCAGCCCGAAGGAAGATGATCAAGTCTTTGTCTTAAAAGCATTTGGGTACGAGCGTAGCCGTGTTTCTGCTGCACTAAGTGATTGCGGTATTCCATCAGTGGAAAGACCATTAAAAAAAGAACAATCGGCTTCTGCCGTTACTGGAATAGATACTGCCACGGTAGGAATTTATGTGCCGTATCCTGCGTATTCTGACGCATATGATGTTTTAATCGGCATTAATGCCATAAAACCTGACGAAGACACTCTTCTTTCGGGTGAAGAATTTGATGAAGAATCTCAATTGCAGGAAATGCCTGAAGAAACAATTGATGAAACATCTAATAGATATAAAATAAACGGTAAATACATTTCAGATGAAGACAGAGAAATGATGGAAGCTCACGACAATATGGGCCATTTCAAACGTTCTTTGTGGAAAACAATATCAATTGTTCTGTTTCTTGCAATAGCTGCCGGAATAATTTTCGGTATTGATGCTATTACCGGATTGATTAAATCTATATTTTAAAAAGGATGATTGCTTATGAATAACTATCATTTAAATACAACTTGCATTCAAGGCGGATATGAGCCAAAAGAAGGAGAGCCTAGGGTTCTTCCTATTGTCCAAAGCACAACTTTTAAATATGAATCTGCCGAAACCGTAGGCAAGCTTTTTGATTTGCAGGAATCAGGATTTTTCTACACACGTCTTGCTAATCCTACACTTGATGCAGTTGAAAAGAAAATTGCTGCTTTAGAGGGCGGCGTGGGCGCAATGCTTACATCCTCAGGTCAAGCGGCAATCACAATTGCAATGCTTAATCTTTGCAAAGCAGGGGATCATGTTATCTCCAGCAGTGCAATATATGGCGGTACTTTTAATCTTTTTAACAAAACATTTAGAGATCTTGGAATCGATATTACTTTTGTTACTCCTGATATTACCGCTGAACAGCTTATGGCATCTTTTAAATCAAATACAAAAGCTGTATATGTTGAAAGTATTTCTAACCCATCATTAGATATTATTGACGTGGAGATGTTTTCAAAAATTGCACATCAAAACGATGTTCCGGTTATTGTTGATAACACATTTCCAACGCCTGTAAATTTCAAACCGTTTGAGTACGGAGCCGATATTGTAGTTCATTCAACGTCGAAATATCTTGACGGCCATGCTGTTTCGTTAGGCGGAGTTATTGTTGACAGCGGTAAATTCAACTTTGCAAACGGTAAATTTCCTGCATTTACAGAGCCTGACGAATCATACCATGGGATTATATATTCAGAAGCATTTGGAAATGCTGCTTATATTTCTAAAGCACGTCTGCATCTTATGAGAGATATCGGTGCGCAGCAAAGTCCGCAAAACGCATTTTTACTTAACCTTGGGCTTGAAACTTTATTTTTAAGAGTAGAACGTCATTGCAAAAATGCTCAACAAGTTGCAGAATTTTTGGAAAATCATCCGAAAATTGAATTTGTAACGTATCCTGGATTAAAAAGCAACAAATACTATAATATCGCTCAAAAATATTATCCAAACGGTACTTGCGGAGTTATAACATTCGGTGTTAAGGGTGATAAGGAAACTTGCCAAAAACTTATCGATAACCTAAAGTTGATTGCAATGGTTGTACATGTGGCAGATGCCCGTTCAGGTATTTTGCATCCTGCAAGCACAACACACCGTCAGCTTTCAGACAAGCAATTAGTTGAAGCAGGAATTAAAGCGAATTCAATTAGGCTATCTGTAGGAATCGAATATGTTGACGATATTATAAATGATTTAAAGCAGGCTCTTGATAAAATATGATTAATTTACAACAATTTACTATAATTTACGGTCATTACGGATGCGGAAAAACGAATTTTTCAATTAATCTTGCCTTACAGGCGGCAAAAGAGCATAAGCAGGTTATTCTTGCCGATCTTGATATTGTAAATCCGTATTTTAGAACTCATGATTATAAAGAATTTCTTGCAAAACAAGGTATCAACGTAATTGCACCTCGTTTTGCGGGAACAAATCTCGATGTTCCTTCTCTTCCGCCGGAAATTGTTTCTGTATTTTCAAACAGACAAAATTATGTTATAATTGACGTTGGCGGTGATGATGCAGGAGCAAAAGCGTTGAGTAGATTTTCAGAGAAAATCAATGCTAATCCGGATGTTGCCGTATATTATGTAATCAATAAATATCGTAATCTTACGCAAACGCCGCAAGAAGCTTCAGAACTTCTGCGTGAAATTGAGGCTGCTTCAAGAGTACGTGCCACAGCTATTGTGAACAATTCTCATTTACAGATGTATACGAATGAAGAAACGATTTTACAGTCGCTTGATTTTGCGAATGAAACATCAAAATTGCTTGAATTGCCTTTAATCGCTACAACTGCTCCGAAAAAATTACAGGAGCAGCTTTCCGATAAAATCAAGGATTTATATCCGATTGACATTTTTGTTAAACCACCATTTTAGATATAAGGAGATGAAATTATGCCGAAAATCATTATAAGAGAAAATGTATGTAAGGGCTGTGAAATGTGTGTAAACGCATGTCCGAAAAAGATTATTGCTCTTTCTATACAAAGAATAAATGAAAAAGGCTATCACCCTGCTGAGCTGCTTGATGAAAGCGCTTGTACAGGTTGCACATCCTGCGCCATTATGTGCCCGGATTGCGCCATAATTGTGGAGAGATAAGAAAGGAAAGAAATTAATATGGCTGAAAGATTTTTAATGAAAGGCAATGAGGCTCTTGCCGAAGCCGCAATTCAAGCTGGTTGTCGTCATTTTTTTGGTTATCCGATCACACCGCAGACTGAACTTGCTGCATATATGAGCAAGAAAATGCCGAAAATCGGAGGTACATACTTACAAGCTGAATCTGAAATTGCAGCAGCAAATATGGTCTTGGGAGCTTCTGCCGCAGGTGTCCGTGCGATGACATCGTCATCTTCCCCGGGAATCAGCTTAAAAACCGAAGCAATTTCATATATGGCAGGTTCAGATGTTCCTGCTCTGATTATAAATGTTCAAAGAGGCGGCCCCGGTCTTGGCGGAATTCAGCCGTCACAGGCTGATTATTGGCAGGCAACAAGAGCACTTGGTCACGGTGATTTCCATATTCTTGTTTTTGCTCCAGCAACAGTACAAGAGATGGTGAATCTTGTTTCTACAGCATTTGATTTAGGCGATAAATACCGTATGCCAGCAATGATACTTGCTGACGGTATGCTTGGCCAGATGATGGAGCCTGTTGAGCTTCCAGAAGCAACCGAAACGCAAGCAGCTCCTAAAACATGGGCTGTAGACGGACACGAGTTTAAACGTGAAAGAAATGTTGTAAATTCACTGTATCTTACACCGAATGATTTGGAATCCCGTGTTAAAGCACGTTTTGAACGTTATGAAAATATTAAACAAACAGAGCAACGCGCCGAAGAGTATTTAACAGACGATGCAGATATCGTTGTCGTTGCATACGGTGCTTCTGCAAGAGTTGCACACAGTGCAGTTGATTTAGCAAGGGCACAGGGAATTAAAGCAGGAATGGTTCGTCCAATTACCTTGTGGCCATTCCCTACAAATATTGTTCAAAAAGTCGCAAAGACAGCTAAGCAGTTCCTTTGCGTTGAAATGAGCATGGGTCAGATGATTGACGATGTTAAGCTTTCGATTAATTGCAGCAAGCCGGTTAATTTTTACGGCAGAACAGGCGGAATCATCCCAACTCCTGCTGAAATATGCGAAGAAATCAAAATATTGGAGGGTGCGAAATAATGGCAATTGTATTTGACAGACCAAAATCACTTCTTGACGTAACTTTAAGCTATTGTCCCGGTTGCACCCATGGAATAGTACATAGACTTGTTGCCGAGGTCATGGATGAACTTGATATACAAGGCAAAACCGTCGGTGTTGCTCCTGTAGGCTGTGCTGTTATGGCATATGACTTCTTTGCCTGCGATATGATTCAAGCTCCGCACGGAAGAGCTCCTGCTGTTGCAACAGGAATAAAAAGAGCAAAACCTGACAATATCGTCTTTACATATCAAGGTGACGGCGATTTAGCGGCGATAGGCACCGCAGAAACAATTCATGCTGCAACAAGAGGCGAAAATATTACAATTATCTTTATAAATAATGCAATTTACGGCATGACAGGCGGACAAATGGCTCCGACAACTCTGCCGAATCAAGTTACTCAGACAACTCCTTACGGAAGAGATGTAGATTCAGCAGGCTATCCGATTCGTGTTTGCGAGCTTTTATCTACTCTTGACGGCGTGGCTCTTGCTCAGAGAGTTTCTGTTGACAGTGTTAAAAACGTTAATCTTGCAAAGAAAGCCATTAAAAAAGGCTTCCAAAATCAGATAGATAAAAAAGGCTTTTCAATAATTGAAGTCGTGTCTACATGCCCGACTAACTGGGGTCTTACACCTGTTGAAGCTGTAAAGTGGTTGCAGGAAAACATGCTTCCGTACTATCCGCTTGGTGTTTATAAAGACGGCGAGAAAGGGGATAGACTTAAATGAGTTTGAACATGGTAATTGCCGGATTCGGCGGTCAAGGTATCCTTTTTGCAGGTAAAATCGTTGCTTATTCTGGGTTGATTGACGGAAAAGAGATCTCATGGCTACCCTCATACGGTCCAGAAATGCGCGGCGGTACAGCAAATTGCAGCATATGCATTTCCGATAAAGCAATCGGTTCTCCGCTTGTTACAACTCCTAATGTTTTTATCGCTATGAACGGTCCTTCGTTTGATAAATTTATTAACAGTGTAGAACCTGGCGGTATTGTTATAGTTGAAAGCTCACTTATTAACAAAAAAGTTGAACGTGATGACGTAAAAGTATCTTATGTACCTGCTTCTGCACTTGCAGAAGAGAACGGATTAAAAGGCTTAGCGAATATTATTTTGATTGGCAAACTTTTTAAAGAATTTGGCTTCTCAAGTGAAGAGGCACTGTATAAGGCAGTAGAAAAATGTGTTCCTGCAAAAAAAGCGCATCTTATTGAAGCTAATAAAAAAGCACTTGAGCTTGGAATGAATAGTTAATAAAAAATGCAGGCGATTTTTCGTCTGCATTCGTTTATAATTTTAAAAGTGAGGATAATATGAAACCGTTTGTTTCAGCCGTTATTGTTGCGGCAGGTTCATCAAGCCGAATGGGTATGAGCATTTCCAAACAGCTTATTCCTCTGCTTAATAAGCCGCTTATTTCTTTTACAATTGAAGTATTTGAGAATTGCGAACAAATTGACGAAATTATTATTGTTTGCAGAGAAGATATTATAAAAGAGATCTCAAATATTGTTGATTTGAATTGCTATGAAAAAGTTAAAAAAATAGTAATCGGCGGTGAAAATCGTTTTGAATCTGTTAAAAACGGCATTAAAGTAACCGATAAACAATCAACGCATTTCGCAATACATGACGGCGCAAGACCGCTTGTGTTAAATGAAGATATAAACCGAGTTATTTCCGAGGCAATTAAGTTAAATGCGGCTACGCTTGGGTATCCTGTTGTCGATACAATTAAAGAAGTTGCGCAAAACGGTGAAATTTTAAAGACAGTCGACAGAAACACTTTGCGTGCTGTTGCGACACCGCAAGTATTTGAAAAAGAACTGTATTTAAAAGCAATGCATTGTGCTGAGGAAAACGGCATTCAAGTAACCGATGACTGCGCGTTAATTGAATCAATCGGCGAAAAGGTGTATGTAACCTTGAGCAGCCCGACGAATATTAAAATAACAACACCTTCAGATATTTTATATGCTGAAAGTATTTTGAAAGCGAGGGAGCATACATGAGAATGGGTCACGGATACGATGTACACAGGCTTGTTGAAGGCAGAAAGCTGATTTTAGGCGGAGTTTGTATTCCGTTTGAAAAGGGACTTCTCGGCCATTCTGATGCCGATGTTCTTTTACATGCAATAATGGATGCTCTGCTTGGCTCCTGTGCGCTTGGTGATATTGGTAAGCATTTTCCCGATACTAAAGAAAAATATAAAAACGCTGACAGTATAGAGCTGCTAAAAAACGTTGTAGCATTAATAAATGATAATGGTTATCAAATTCAAAATATTGATTCAACTGTAATTGCCCAGGCTCCGAAATTAAAGCCTTTTATTGATGAAATGCGTGAAAATATAGCAAAAGCCTGCAACATAAAATTAGATCAGATAAACGTTAAAGCAACGACTGAGGAGCATCTTGGATTTACAGGCAGTGGGGAAGGCATTGCTGCTCATGCTGTTTGCCTTGTTACAAAATAAAAATAAACAAGTTTATTTAACCTTGGACTATCTGCAAAGCCTCCTGCATAGGTATTATTATCACCTATGTGGGAGGATATTTTTATGAGGTTAATAAGGATATTTGTATGTTTTGTTCTTTGTCTGTGTATGATCATTATGATTTATGTTCCGAATGTGTGTGCGTTAAGCGAAAAAGAAACAACATCTCCTTCGGAAGTGCTAATTGAAGCCACTACAGGAAAAGTCCTGTATGATAAGAATTCGCATGAAGTTCGTGCTTGTGCTTCAATTACCAAAGTAATGACATTGCTTTTGGTGTTTGAGGCCTTGGATTCGGGTAAAATCCATTTAACGGATGAAGTTACTGCAAGTGCTCATGCTTCTTCGATGGGTGGCTCAGACATTTGGCTTGCACCGGGCGAAAAAATGACAGTTGACGATATGATAAAAGCCACCGTTGTTGCTTCCGCAAATGACGCTGCTGTGGCACTTGCTGAGTATATTGACGGTTCTGAAGACGGTTTTGTTGCGGCAATGAACAATAAGGCAAAAAAGCTTGGTATGAAAGAGACTGTTTTTAAAAACTGTAACGGGCTTGATGAGGACGGTCATGTTACAAGTGCTTATGATGTTGCCGTTATGTCGAAAGAACTTATAAAGCACAAAGGTATTTTTAAATATTCAACAATTTGGATGGATACATTGCGTGGCGGAAAAACACAAATTGTTAATACAAATAAATTACTCAAATCTTATAATGGAATTACAGGGCTTAAGACAGGTACAACAGGCAAAGCGGGAAGCTGTATAAGCGCAACCGCAACAAGAAACGGTATGAACCTTATTGCTGTTGTACTTGGCTCAAAGACAGGAACTGAGCGTTTCAAAGATGCCGCAACGCTTCTCGATTACGGTTTTGCTAATTTTGCGGTTTCTCAACCGCAATTGCCTCAAGGCTCACTTCATCCGATAAAAGTAACAAACGGCATGCAAACAGAAGTAAATACTGATTGCAAAATCGGAAGCGGTTTCCTTGTATCAAAGGGTGAAGACAAAGACATAAAATGCAAGGTTGAGTATAATGATTCCGTTACGGCCCCTGTTAAAAACGGGCAGAAGGTCGGAACGGTAAAGTATATTCTAAAAAATGACACGTTAGCTGAATATCCGATTGTTACCGTAGGGAGCATTAAACCAATATCTTTTGGATGTGTATTTAAGCTAATGATGCAGTATTTGTTTAGTTTATAATAAATTTGAACTGCATACCATAAAATTTTA
>JAUZPX010000059.1 GCA_030705695.1 Bacillota bacterium | reverse complement strand
TGCTTGTTATTAATTTTAATAAAATAAAAATATTAAATAAGAAAATTGGGGGAAAATAAAATGTACAAAATTATTGACGGAAAAGCTGTTTCAGCAAAAGTAAAAGAAGAAGTAAGACTTGAAGTAGAAAAACTTATTGAATCAGGCATTAAGCCGGGATTAGCCGTTGTAATAGTAGGGGATGACAGTGCTTCAAGAGTTTATGTAAACAACAAAAAGAAAGATTGCGCTGAAGTAGGAATTATCTCTGAAGAATATGCGCTTCCCGCAGAAACAACTCAGGAAGAACTTTTAAATCTCGTTGAAACTTTGAACAACAGAAACGATATTAACGGCATACTTGTACAATTGCCGCTTCCGAAGCATCTTGACGAAAAAGCGGTTATCGAAGCAATTAGTCCGATTAAGGACGTTGATGCGTTCCATGCTTCAAATGTCGGCAAAATTATGATTGGAGATTATGTTTTTCTTCCATGTACTCCTGCAGGAGTTATGGAAATGTTAAAATCTGAAAATATTGAAATTTGCGGAAAAAATTGTGTCGTTATCGGCAGAAGCAATATCGTTGGAAAGCCAATGGCAATGCTGCTGTTGCATCAAAACGGTACAGTAACAATTTGCCACAGCAGAACTAAAGATTTAAAAGCTGTTTGTTTAAGTGCAGACATTCTTGTTGCTGCTGTTGGAATTCCAAAATTCGTTAAAGCAGATATGGTAAAAGAAGGCGCTGTTGTAGTTGATGTTGGTATGGATCGTGATGAAAACGGCAAGCTTTGCGGAGATGTTGATTTTGCCGAGGTAGCAGATAAAACATCGTTTATCACACCTGTTCCTGGCGGTGTAGGTCCGATGACAAGAGCAATGCTTATGAAAAATACGCTTATGGCTGCAAAAATTCAAAATAATATCATATAAAAAACACTTTGATGCTAATTTTCGACACATACATATGACAATATGATTATATGATATATTTATTGAAATAAAGGAGGGAATGTTTTGAATCCTGAAATTTTATTTTCATTAAGCTACGGAATGTATGCAATTGGTACAAAAGGAGAAAACTTTCCAAACGCTTGTATAGTAAATACAGTAACTCAAATAACTTCTGATCCTTTTATTATTAGCGTAAGTGTACATCATAATAACTACACTAACGAAATGATTAAAAATACAGGAGAGTTTTCGGTTTCAGTTTTGTCCGAGCAGACTCCTGGTCCTGTTATCGGAGCTTTAGGATATTCTTCTGGACGTGATAAAGATAAACTTCAAAATATTCATCATAAAATTCTTTTAGAGGGAATGCCTGTCATTCAAGAAGAAATTTGCTGTTGGTTTTTATGCAAATTGGTAAACAGTGTAGAAACATCGACACATACTGTTTTTTTCGGTGAAATTATTGCAGGCAGCGAAAATTATTATGGTATTCCTATGACGTATAGATATTTTCGTGAAGTCATAAAAGGGAAATCGCCGAAAAATGCACCTACATACCATGATCCAAACGCTAAAATTGCAGGTTCTCAGCCAATGACAAGTTATATTTGCACGGTTTGCGGTTATGTATATACAGATGGTGAAACTCCCTTTGGGAAATTATCTGATGAATGGGTTTGTCCTGTATGTGATGCACCAAGATCTGCTTTTATTATTAAATAAAATGCTGAATATTTTCTTTGTTTTCGGATAAATTAATATCAGAAAGTCAAATGACTTTCTAATTACTTCATTGAAAAATGAGGCGATACCGATGGATACGAAGAAAAATCCTTATAGAATGCCAGATGAAGTTCCTTTAAGAGAGAAAAAATATTTTCCAGGACGAATTGATGCAAGTAAGCAAGATAATGCACAGGATGCAGCTTTTAATGCTGCTAACGAAGTGCATACGGATATTTCAGGTGGATATTTAGGAATTGATAAAGGGAACAGCAAAGGTATGTATTAAACGAAACGGGCGTTGTAATCTAATGATTACAGCGCCTGTTTTATATTGTTTAAACTTTTCTTTTCTTCAATCTCAATTTCTTGAAGTATTAACGGCAATACATCATCACGGTCTATTTTTAACACGTGTGCAAATTCTTCATAAAGCAATTTTTCAGCATCATTTAAGAAACGTTCATCACAAGAATGAATTTTTTTACTGATTTCTTTTTGAGATGTTCGTCTCAAATATATTGTTTTAATCATTAACATTAAATCTTTTCTGTCTCCAGTTTTTAATATTTCAGAGAATTTCACCTTTCGTTCGTTATCATCATCAATCCAAATATTTTCTTCGTGAGGCATTGAACGTATAATAGAGTATATTTCATCAGAAGAAAGAATACGTCTAATTTTTGATGTTAATGCTTCATTGTTAACAGGAATAAAAATAGAAGATGTGTTTTGATAGATCGGTTGAAGAATATAATATTCTATTGATTTTCCATAGAATTCTCTTTTGGATATTTCCGTTATTTTACAAATGCCGTTTGTGCCGTAAAGAACCGTGTCATTAATTTGATACATTCCATCACTCTTTTTCATTAATCATTATAAATGGTCTTTTCCGCCATAATATATGTTTGCAATTTTTGCTTGTTTTTTATAAAGAAAATATTATACAAAAACGTGTAGTTTGCAACCGGACTTACGTTCTGCTATGCAAACTACACGTTCAATTACTATTATTGTATCAAAGAAAATTAAAAAAATCAAATGGGTAAAATGACTAATATTCATAAAAGCATTTTTTAAGTTGAAAAAAGCTGAGATATGCTACATAATTTACTATTTGTTAGTTGAAAAGAAATATTTACATATAAAAAAATCACCGGGTAAAACCGGTGATTTATAATAAATTGAGTTCTAAAAAAAGTAAAAATCAAATACCTGAAATTATACCGGCTAAATATTTTTGAATTTTGGTTACATCTTTTAATGAAACTTTTCCTTCCGCATTAAGGTCTCCGGCTGTAATTTGATCTGACGCTAGATTTTGGAGTTTCGCAAGATATTTTTGAATTAGCGTAGCATCTTTTAATGAGATTTTGCCGTCTTGGTCAACATCTCCTCTAATAAAAGTATTACATCTCCAGCGTGCATAAAGGGTTGTATCACCTTGTACAACATCTGTACTGAAATTCCATGGTGTTGTACAATCGGCATCTTTATACCAGCCAAGAAAAGTAAAATTGTCTCTTGTTGGCGCTGTGGGCATAATTATAGTTGTGTTGCTTATTACTGTTTGGCTTGGTACCGTTGAAGCACCGTTAGAATCAAATGTAACGGTGTATGTAGTGTCGTTGCAATAGTTAATAGGAGTAACCTTTGTAGGATCCGGGGTTTCACCTTCCGTTTTTCCTGTGCTTGTAATTTGTTTTAACGGACCATACTCAACATGTAGTTTCCATTTTGCTTCATAAGATTCATACGCTGAGTCTACTGGATTCTCCATTCTTTTACCTGTACAGTAAACGGTATCATTATCACTCAAACAATATTGTCCAAACGTTAAATCGTATGTTTGAGCGCCAATGTCATCGCTAAAAATCAATACATTGTATTTGTTATCGCTGGGCATAATATAACTCCACAAGTTATCTGAAACCCGTGTACACTTTTCCTTTGCTGACTGCCATACGGCATAGTCGCCAGCACCGTTAAATGCCCAAATATGGCAGTAAATTTGTTTATACATTGTTCCCCAAGTGCTTGGGACTTGAAAGTAAATTGTTCTTGATGCAACTGGGGTTGTAGTTAATGTCCAATGTGCATACAGTGTTGTATCTGATAGAACAGTATATGGAAAATTAACTTTTGTACCTCCAATTGAGGATGTAAACCATCCTGAAAAAGTATAGTTATCCTTGGTTGGAACTGTCGGAGCAGAGATAGTTGTATTGTAGTTTGCTGTCTGGCTTGGTACCGTTGAACCACCGTTAGAATCAAATGTAACGGTGCATGTGTTTTTTTCTGGATTATTATTATAGTCAACAGGAATAACTTTTGTAGGATTGGGAGTTTCACCTTCCGTTTTTCCTGTGCTTGTCATTTGTTGTAACGGTCCATACTCAACATGTAGTTTCCATTTGGCTTCGTCAACTTTAATTGTTGAATCGGCAGGGCATTCAAGTTGATTACCTGTGCAATAAACGGTATCATTATCCCTTAAACAATATGATCCGTATGTCAGGTCATATGTCTGCATACCAATATCATCACTAAAAATTATTACGTTGTAACTTCCATTAGGAACAACATAACTCCACAAGCCATCACTAACTTTTGTGCACTTCTCAAGTTTACATTGCCATGCAGCATAGGTACTACCGCCAAGCGTATATAAATGGCAATAAATTTGTTTGTAACACGTTCCCCAAGAACTTGGAACTTTAAAGTAAATTGTTCTTTCTGCAGCTGGGGTTGTAGTTAATGTCCATTGTGCATATAGTGTTGTGTCTGAAAAAACAGTATATGGAAAATTAACTTTTGTACCTCCAATTGAGGATGTAAACCATCCTGAAAAAGTATAGTTATCCTTGATTGGAGCTGTCGGAGCAGAAATAGTCGTGTTGTAGTTTACTGTCTGGCTTGGTACCGTTGAACCACCGTTTGATTCAAATGTAACGGTGCATGTGTTTTTTTCTGGATTATTATTATAGTTTACAGGAATAACTTTTGTAGGATCGGGAGTTTCACCTTCCGTTTTTCCTGTGCTTGTCATTTGTTGTAACGGTCCATACTCAACATGTAGTTTCCATTTGGCTTCGTCAACTTTAATTGTAGAATCGACAGGGCATTCAAGTTGATTACCTGTACAATAAACAGTATCGTTATCTCTTAAACAATAAGGTCCGTACGTCAGGTCATATGTCTGTTCACCATAAATGTCGCTAAAAATCATCATGTTATATTTGCTGTCGCTAGGCATAACATAGCTCCACAAACTATCGCTGATTTTTGTGCATTTCTCACGGTAATTTTGCCACGGTGCATAGTCGCTTCCTCCAAATGACCAAATATGGCAGTAAATTTGGTTATTCGTTGTTTTCCAAGAGTTTGGAGCTTGAAAGTAAATTGTATTTGCTGTAACGGCAGCGTTCGTAGTTGTTGCGGCGACACAGCACATAGTAATGAGCATTGCTGTGACGAGTAATAAGCTAAAGAGTTTTTTTAGCAAGATATTCTCCTCCAAAATTTGATTTTTAACAATTAAATACTATTATAAATAATTATGTTAAAAACATCAAGGAATTATATTTAAAAATATTCACTTTTGAAAAAACACGATTTTATTACAATTTACAAATTAGCAAAAAGTATTTACCTTAAAAACACCTCATTAATAATTGCTAAAAGCTCACGCATGTGGAACTCGGGAAGAAATTGGAGCGGTGTCATTGACGGAACAGAACCAACATTTTGAATACCATGACGTTTTGCAATATAAATAGCACGAAATTCATGGAAACCATCAGAAACAATTGCAATGTTTTTACTTAGTTGATTTTTTTCAATTATCGAAAATGAGTTGTTTAAATTTTGATCTGTATTTTTCGATTGATCTTCTATGTATATGCGGACTCCTGCGATATGGTGTGAAATTAGATAATCGTGCATACATTGTGCTTCGCTTATTTCTTCGTTGCCACCTTGCCCTCCTGAAACAACGCATTTTGCATTTGGGTGTAAGTTCAAATAATTAACGGCTGCGTCAAGACGTTCCTGTAGCATCACGCTGGGGTGTTTCGCATCAACCTTACATCCGAGTACAATAACTGTTGCATCTTCGGCAGGTTTAACATTTGCACCGTAAATCATAAGCCCTGAACCAACAACTCCCCATAGAATCGCTATGCAGAGAATAACAGCAATGATATTCTCTGCAATTTTGCCGAATTTGTTTTTTCGTATATAAAAATATAGACTTTTGCATTTGCTCCAAAAAGCAATTAGCGTCATTATTATTAGACACATTATTATTCCAATATCATTAGCAGGCCCACCAATATTTATAGAAATAGGGTAGACATAAAGATACAGCAGAAAAGCTGTTAAGCAAAAGCAAATTATACGAATGATATTTATTATTATTTTCTTTTTCATATTTCCACCAACTTTATTTTATTTGATATTTGTAAAAACTTCATTTACTATCGCAAGAAGCTCACGAATATGGAACTCAGGCAAAAATTTCAGAGGAGTCTTGGATGAAACAGCTCCAGCGCTTTGAATATCAATGCGTTTAGCAATATATAAGGCGCGAAATTCATGAAATCCGTCTGAAATAATAGCAACATTTTTATTTAGACCACAATTTTTAATAATGTTATAAGAAAAAATTATATTTTCATCAGTATTTGTTGCTTGATTTTCAATATAAAGCCGCTCACTTGAAATACGATGAGCAATTAAATAATCATACATGCATTGTGCTTCTGTAATTGCATTGTCGCTATCAAGTCCTCCTGACACAACGCATTTTGAATTAGGATTTGAGTTTAGATAATCAACAGCAGTATCAAGCCGCTCTTTAAGCATTTGACTTGGGTGTGATGCGTCTACTTTAAACCCGAGAACAATTGCAGTAGCATTTTCGGCAGGTTTGACATTCGCTCCGTAAATCATAAGCCCTGTACCAATAATTCCCCAAAGTATTAAAATACAAAGAATCACGGCAATAATATTTTCAAATATTTCTCCTTTCTTATTTTTACGTATATTAAGATAAAGTCTTTTGCATTTGCTCCAAAAAGCAATAAGCGTCATTATTGCAAGACAAATTGCAATTCCAATTAAATTTGCCAGTCCGCCATAATTTATCGAAAACGGATATATATACAGGGCAAGCAAAGCTCCTGTTAAGCAGAAAAATACAACCCGAAGAAAATTAATAATAATTCTATTTTTTTTCATAATTTCACCAATTCTTTTATTTTAGTTTATTTTACAATTAAAACTATATTTTTTCAATAAAATTAAAATTTATTATAAAAAATACTTGCAAGCAATAGCCTGCTTATTGTATAATATTCATCGTTGAATGCGGGTGTGGCGGAATTGGCAGACGCGCTAGATTTAGGTTCTAGTGGCAACACCGTGCAGGTTCAAGTCCTGTCACCCGCACCAAATAAAAAGTGCTAAATTGGCTTATAAAAGCCGATATTTAGCACTTTTTGCTTTTTTATGATAGCTATAAAAGGTGTATATTTATGTTGATTGCGTAATAAAAGGCAAAGGGCGGCTTTTAGCGCAGTATGAGTTTGGTTCAATAATGGCATTAATTTGACACATGAATTATATTAAGAGAACAGCCTGTGATTACAGAAAGCGAATTTTGTAATCATGGGCTGAAAATATTTTCAAGAAAACTATTGACTTTTGGGCGCACAGAAGTTAAGATATATGTGTGCCCAAAAGTGAGGTGATGGTTATTGGGTAAAAAAATGGGGCGTCCTACTGATAATCCTAAAAATACAATTATTAAAATCAGAGCAGATGAAAAAACGGTTGAAAAACTAAATAAGTGCAGTGAAAAACTAAACATAAATCGCTCTGATGTAATACGTAAAGGGATAGACACAGTATATGACAACCTTGATAACAAATAGAAGGAAGCGGCGCCCTCTCAGTAAAGATACACGCCACTTCCACTGCCGACAACCGCCAAAAGACAGTTACAGCGTAAATATTATAACATGCGCTGCAATTTCTTTCAAGGCATTGTTGGAAAACAATAATGAAAGGATTAATATTATGAGTTTATATGTATCTGATTATTTAAACTTCAGAATTGACGAAATCGCTCAAAATTTAAGAAAAACAAACAGTGAGTACGCATTAGCTATGGAAAAAAGCGAAGAACTAATGGAAAACATCGACCCGATTATTCACAGTGAAAGAGGAATCACAATCTGTGCCGGAGATTGTTTGGATTTTCAGGAGTTCTTGGAACATGAATTTACCTCTACCGCGATCATGCAGCAGGAGCTGTATAAACAAGGCTATCTTGACTGTGTGAAGTTGCTTAAAATGCTGGGGGTTTTGGTATGAGCAATATCAATTACACAAAGTAGAGCGATTACTATTTGCCTGATTTAGTATTGCCAGAGCAGGAAACGGTTTTTTTCGGCAAGTATGGGGATGTTTTGCAAAATTTATTTGAAAGCTCACAGAACTAGCCGAAGAGTATTTTAAGTTCGGATTTAGATGGCTTCGTTGCACCAAATAAAAAGTGCTAATAATCGCATATTAAAGCGGTTTTGGCACTTTTATTATTTTAATTAATTGTTATAAAAGATCTTTAAAATGATTTTATTGTGTTGAAATAAATTATTAGATCATATATTTTATCAAAAATGTGTAGGTGATTAATTTTGAAACAACAATGCAAATACGGAACGTTATTCGTAATAATTAATACAGTTATTTTAGGTATATTTGCGAGTTTATCTCATTTTGCTTATGATTTAAGCGGAAATTCAGTAATTGTTGGTATTTTTAATCCGATTAATGAAAGCGTTTGGGAACATTTAAAGTTCATGTTTTTCCCAAACCTTCTTTGGTGGATAATAATATATTTTATTCAAAAGAAAAGCTGTGATATAGACATACAAAAATGGATTATTTCAACTGCTGTTTCAGTTGTTACGGCACCTTTAATGGTAATATTTTTGTTTTATTCTTATACTGAAGCGTTTGGTGTAGAATCTGTTATAATTGATATATTACTGGTATTTGTTTGCTATTTTATAGCATTAAAGCTTGCTTTTCATATTTATCAATATGTGAAACCAAGTAATCTTAAAGTTATAATTTCAATTTTGATTATATCTATAATTTTTGTTGCTTTCATTGTTTTTACATTTAACCCTCCGCATCTTCCGATATTCTTTGATAAAACAACAGGAACATATGGTATTTAGGAAAATTTTGTATTTTTTAATTAATATTGGGAAAGGTATAGTAAAAGCAATAGTCTAATCTAACTGCCGTAAAGCGAAAAGAATTAAAAATTAATATTAAATTTTAAAATGATTTGGGAGATAAATGTTTTGAACAAGTATTTTAAGGGATGGTATTTTAAAATACAGAATGAACACCAAACAGCTGCCCTGATACCTGCTATGCATATAGATGGGGATTCTCAAAAATCATGTTCAATTCAGATTATTACTAAAAACAGCTCCTGGAGCATTTTGTTTCCGTATGATCATTTTAAATGCATCGGAAACAGACCAAAAGCTAAAATCGGAGAAAATATATTCAGCGAAAAAGGGATAAGTTTAAACATTCAAACAGAAATAATATCAGCGAATGGTGTGCTGAAATTCGAGGATTTGACACCACTTTCCTACGATATTATGGGTCCGTTTAAATATATACCATTTATGGAGTGTCGGCACAGCATATTCAGTATGACGCATAAAGTGAATGGATACTTATATATTAACGATGAAAAATATCTATTTAAAAATGATGTCGGTTATATTGAAGGAGACAGAGGCAGGTCATTCCCGAAATCATATGCATGGACACAGTGTAACTTTTTTTATAAGACTCAAAACAGTATTATGTTGTCCGTTGCTGAAATACCAATAGGAGCAATTGAATTTACAGGTATAATTGGCGAGATACTCTGGCATGGAAAGTCATACAGAATTGCCACATATTTGGGCGCAAGAGCAATAGAAATAGGAAATGGAATGTTAGTCGTTAAGCAAGGACGACTAACATTTACGTCAAAGCTTATTAAAAAGCAGGACAAGCTTCTTTATGCTCCTGTTTGCGGAAATATGAAACGAACAATTCGTGAAAGCCTTTCGTGCACTGCTTATTATCAGCTTGAAGAAAATGGGGAAAAGATATTCGAATTTATAACCGATTCTGCTTCTTTTGAATATGAATATGATACTTAATTATTTATTTTGATTTATTGTTTTATCACATGTTAATAAAAGTTTTATAAAAGAACGCTCTGACTGAAAAGTCAGAGCGTTTAAAATATGATTATTATTTATTCTACTAATATAAAAATATTATTCTGTTCTCAGCGCAATAACAGGGTCTTTCTTTGCTGCCATTCTTGACGGAATAAATCCTGCAATTAAGGTAAGAAGCATGCTTCCAAGGATTAATGCCAGCGCATGAAGCGGATTCAAATTGGCAATACCGTTAATGTTTACTAGATTTGAAATAATAGCATTGATCGGTAACGATATGAGATATGAAAGGCCTACTCCAAATACTCCTGCTGCAAATCCAATAATAAGAGTTTCGGCATTGAAAACACGCGAAATATCTTTCTTTCGTGCACCGACGCTTCGCAGAATTCCGATTTCTTTTGTTCGTTCAATTACCGATACATAAGTAATTATTGCAATCATAATTGTTGAAACAAGAAGCGAGATTGCAGCAAAGCCTACAAGAACATAAGTTACTGTATTTAGAAGTGTTCCAGTCAGGGAAGTAATGGTTTCAGCTAAATCAGAATAAACAAGTTGCTTGTCGTTTGACTTGCCGTCGTTGTATTTATCAAGATAACTTTTAATTTTATCTTTACTTTCATAATCTTTCGGATAAATACTTATACTGATTGGTGTTGTATCTGCTCCGAACATCATAAGTGCGGCATCCTTTGCTTTGCTGTCCACAAACGGTGTTCCAAGCAATACATTTTTGTCTAAGCTTGCTTGTGCTTTTGCAATATCACTGTTTTTAGCATCGTTTACAACCGATGATGTAAGTGCTGTCGGGTAGGCTATACCTGTCGATAAATAATTATCCGGTGTATCTTTTTTAGGGCGAAGTATTCCGACAATAGTAAGTTTTGTTCCGTTATCGCTGTTATATAGCTTATCATATTGATTAGGTGCAGCCGCTGTAAACAAATTACCATTTTTTGTATAGTAATTGTTGTTTGGTATTACCTTTAATATAGATTTGCCAACATAGTCTGTTAGCTTATAATTATCTTTATTATCTGTAATTCCGAGCTCTTCAAAAAAGTCCTTGTCAATACGATTGTATTTATCAACAACCAAAACCACTTCGCTTTTTGATTTAGGCATTCTGCTACCGCTGCCAATTAAATCATATTGCGATAAAATAAAGTCGTTATTATCAGGAAGTTCCTGCCAATATTTTTCAATTCCATATTGGTTTGCAGTTGTTGGGAATTTTACGACAGTATCCTGACCCTTTGCTAAAAGATTGATAGATGCTCCGTACGTATAAGTAATATCGTTTGCAGCTCCCGGTAATGTTGCTTTAAGTTTTCCAATATAATCAAGATAATCCTGAGTCATTACATTTTTGTGCTTTGTGCTGTTTTTGCTGCTGTCATATGAGTATAGAGTGTTGTTACTTGGATATTCCTTATATTTTGTTGCATTATTATTTTCAAAGTGAGTGGTTAAATCTAAGGTTTGTTCAGTTGTGATAAT
>JAUZPX010000058.1 GCA_030705695.1 Bacillota bacterium | reverse complement strand
GGTTTGGGCATCGCCAGCAGTAGCACCGCTGGGATTAACGTCTGCAACGATTACTTTGACATCTGCTCAAATTAAAGCATTACACGCAACACCGATAACAATAATTCCAGCTCAAGGAGTTGGAACTATGATTATAACAGTAGGAATAACAGGACAATATACTTACGGCGGGTCTAACGTTTTTGTTGCCGCAGCTGGTCAGTTTGTTTCAGCTTCTTACAATACACTACAAGGCATTGGTACCATGTTACCTAATTCAGCACTCATAGCCGCAGCATCGCAAGATGGAATTGTTGGAATGCCAAATATATCTACACTTTCGGTCCGAAATCAACCAATAGTTGCATATAACTCAAATGCAACAGAAATTTCAGGAAATGCAGCCAACGACAACACACTTAAAATCACGGTTCTTTATTACGTAGTAACATAGGAAAAACATGGCAGCAGCTAACAGCATAAACGAATCTGGAGCGCAGGGCTTAGCAAATTTTGATGGAACGGCGACTTTTTCAACAACTGCTTTAGTTCAACATGCTATTCCCGTTGGAGCGACTGCGTCTACTGTTACTAATTTGGCAATCGGCTCAACTGGACAAGTTTTGCAAGCAAATACCACAGCCGACCCGACTTGGTCAACAGCCACATATCCTTCTACAGTCGCGCTTAATGCTATTTTATATGGTTCAGCTCTTAACGTCGTATCTGGTTTAGCTCCTACAAACAGAGCTGTTTTAGCATCAACCAGTGGGGGGTTGCCATCATGGAAAGCTTTGACGGATGGACAAATTGTTATCGGTTCATCATCCGCTCAACCTGCTGCCGCTACTATTACGGCTGGAGCAGGAATATCAATTACTAACGGAAGCAACAGTATCACGATTGCGGCCTCGACTGGTGGCTACACTTGGTCGGACGCTTCAGGTGCTTTTTCACCATTAAAAGAAAACGGATATTTCATCACCGCAACATCTACAGCAACACTTCCCGCAGCTCCAGCAAACGGTGATACTATCAAGTTTTTTGTTGATACAACACAAATTTAACTATACAAGCTACAGCTGGAAAGATCATTCGATTTTCATCCGCTGTTTCGGCTGCTGCGGGAACAGCTGTTAGCACAGCACAAGGCGATAGCGTAGAACTTGTTTATAGAACAACAAACACTTGTTGGTGTGCTGTAGCCGGATTTTCTGGAAACTGGAACGTAACTTAAGGAAAGTATGACGCAGATTATTAGCACAAATACGTTTACGACGGCAAAATGGATTGTATCTGCTACCGCATCCGATGGTACCCACACAACCATACAATCCGCGATTACATCGGCGTCAAGTGGAGACACAATTTTTATACGGCCAGGAACGTATACAGAAAATTTAACTTTAACCGCTGGTGTGAATTTAACGGCTTTTGGGTGCGATAACTCATTAAATGGCACTGGAAAAGTTATTATTTCGGGCACATGCACCCTAACTACCGCAGGAACGGTCACAATATCAGGCATTCAACTTCAAACAAACTCTGCCGCTCTTTTGGCTGTTACTGGAACGCTTGCATCTATCGTCAACTTGAATAATTGTTACATAAATTGTACAAACAACACTGGAATAACTTACTCATCTTCAAGTGCAAGTTCAGCAATAAATATTAATAATTGCTTCGGTGACATTGGAACTACAGGTATATCTTTATTTTCGGCAAGCGGTGCCGGAAATATAAACATGTACAATTCAGTTATAGGAAACTCTGGATCATCATCAACTGCTTCAACCGTGTCGGCAGGATCATTTAATCCGACAAACAGCACAATCGGCTTCACAACAACAACATCATCAACAGGTAATTTCCAGGCCAATTTTTGTAATATTGCCTTAGCTACTCTTAATTTAATATGTCTAACGCAAGGTGGTAATAGCGGAGCGTCCGCAAACAATACTCTTTTTGCATCGGGTACAGCCTCGGCAATTACTATAAGCACACAACTTCAATTAAGAAATTGCCAAGTATTTTCATCAAACACTAATGCTGTTACCGGTGCTGGAACCCTTGTTTCAGCGGGAACTCTTTTTACTGGTTCTTCATCTAAATCAAATGTGACGACGCAGACTGGTGGCTGTGCAAGTGGTTTAACCCAGGGTACTGCTCCAAGTGCTGGTTTTGTTGGAGAGCAGATAAAATCTGTAGTAGGGGCAACATCTGTAACCCTCACAAATAACACAAATATAAACGTTACTAGTATATCATTAACCGCTGGTATTTGGGACGTTACGGGGTTATTATCTATTAATGCTGGTGGAAATACATTTAATAGAGTGCAAGCCTCTATAAGCACAACGTCGGCGACCCTCGGAACGGCAGGTGACAATCTTATAGACGGTGGAATTCCTTTAAACGGTATTCGTGATGGTTTTGTTTGTGTTCCATCATACAGAATTACTTTATCATCAACGACAACAGTATATTTTGTTGCGCTTGTTAGTTTGTCAGCCGGGGGAGGAACCACACTTGGCGGGGGTCGTTTAAGCGCAACTAGAGTTGGATAAAATTAATTAGATATGTAGTTTTTTTTTGTTAAATTATAATATGGAAAAACTTTTTGGGCAGACTTAAGCGACTGCGGTGTAAAATTTGATGTGATATTATTTGTGTCAAGGGGATGTTGAAATTGATCATAATCAGTTAAATAATACGCGTATTTATGTGTTTTACCATTATAAAGCAAAAAACTATATGTTGGCTTGCTTTCTACAAAATAAAAATCAGCACAAGCGCAAGAAGAGCAGGCCAAAAAAAACATTAAATATTTAAACATGTAAAAACCTAATTTGATACGTAATTTTGCTCAGTGATTTTATACTGCGGAAAAGCTCTTTGTGCAGACTCAAGTGATTGCGGAGTAAAGTTTGATGTAATATATTTGCAATCGTACGGCGGATAAACATCGAAATAACCTGTGATATAGTAACCATACGTTTTATCTACATCGTCGTAGATTAAAAAGCCGTGAATTTCTACGTAAAACGTAGAGCTAAATTGCTCTAGTATTTGCAGGTCGGCACAAGCGCAAGAAGAGCAGGCCAAAAAAAACATTAAATATTTAAACATGTAAACCTCGGTTAAGGAAAGATTATGCCACTAATAAAAAGTAAAAGCAAGTCTTTAATAGGCAAAAACATTTCTGAGTTGGAAAATTCAGGACACAAAAAATCTCAATCGATTGCGATTGCTTTGGATGTTGCGCGTAAAGCTGGAGCAAAAATACCGAGGAAAAAATGAAAATCGCAACCTCAATAGTCTTGGTTTTACTTTTAAGCTCATGCACGCTTAGCTTTCAGAACATATCTACACATGGAGTAGCAAGCGATCTTGTAGACGAAAACCAGGCAGCTACTGCGGATGTAAAGCCAGTCGTTTCGATTCCAGCGACGGCTTTATAATTGTACGATTTTTTCGTACGCTTGAAATTCAGTTGTCCTGTTTTTCTGGACAACTGAATTTATTGAATTTAACTTTTATGTTCTGTGAATTTTTTTCTTCTATGAATTCCTTTGTGGCAATCAGTGCAAACCCATGTGACAGATAGCGGTTTTGTGTAGTCAAAATGATGACCCTCCACTTTTAGGTCTTTTGTTCCGCACATTTGACATTGACCAGGATTTAAAAGAAGCCCTTTTGATTTCGCGCTTGAATACTCACTGTAAAATTTTTTTCTTTCTGGGTTTTTTAATAAAAACCTGCGATTTGCCTCTAATCGCAACTCAGTGTTTTGTTTGTAATATTCTTTAAAATAATTTGGATTTTCATTTCTCCACTTTTCACTATATTCTTTTCTGTCTCTTTTTACTGATCGAGCTTGTTGATTTTTTTGTTCTCGATTCTCATTGGCCCAAATTTGGGAACATTTTTTTCTACAGTCTTTGCACGCAGCGGTTCTTCCTAAAGCACCATTTTTTTGCTTGTAAAATTGACTTATGGATTTTTCAATTTGACACTTAGAGCATGTTTTTTTTACTGACATAATATCTCTTTTTTACTATGATAATATAACAAACCGCTTTACATGTCAACCCGCTTTACATTTGAAAATTTGTCCAGTTTCTGAGCGCGAGGAGAGGTTCCCCGCGCTTGGTTTTCTATTGTGCCAGCTGCTTTAGCTTCCACGCCTCGAATTTCTCTATAAAAGTACCGCTTTTCTCATAGTCAAGCATCGATTGATAAAAAGTTTTGCTGAAATGGTTTGCATATTTCTGTAAAAACTCCTTGACCAGCTCGTGATCTTCTACATCGTGCATCGATAGAAACTCGTTTAGTTTATCTCGAATTTCGTCTTCGGAAACATGTTCTATTTCTAAAGGCTGCGAATTTACAGGCTCTTGCGGGATTATTTCGCATTCCCCTTTGATTTCTCCTTCAACAGAAGATACTCCAACAACGTCAGCAAAAAGCCTGCGAGCAAGCCGAGAAAGTGCTCGATTGTAAAGCATGTCTTCGGCAAACTTTTTCCACGTCTCACGGCCAGCAAGTCCAGCTTTGATAGCGTCATCCCAAGAAAATTGCGCTCGCATTGTGTCGCCGTTGTCCTTGCGCTTGCCCTCAAGTATGCAGATTTTGCTATCGTGTTCGATCGTACGAATACTATGCCCCTGCTTACGAATCATTGATGACATGAGGCGCGCGCTAACCTCGATTTTTCCTTGGATGTTCCACAATCCACCGTTAAGTGCTTCCATTGGTTTTACACCCATTTCGCGAGCAGACAACAGAACCATAAATATTTTATGTTCGTTTCCTACGCCACCGTACAAGCCACATGCAGCAGCACGCCGAGATATCATTTCGATCGTTTTAAATTCATTGTCGTCAGGTATTGCTAGAGCATTATTCATATTTTCCCTTGTCAATAATTGTTTTAATTTATATGATTCGGATAGTGTTTTTTTTTCATGGGACACTATCCAATTTGTTTTTGTCTTGTTGAATTGTTATTTGAGAGATTTTCTGGGACTGTTCGCATATGCAGTCCCAGTTTTTTTATAACAAGTCGAGCTCTTCATACGTTCCTTTGTTTTTAAAGAATCTATTATACACATTTAGACATTCGACATACGCTTCAAAATCGATTTTGTACTCAAATATTTTTGGTGGCTTACCGTTTTTATCTAGCTTTACAGCTATGATTTTTTCGACTTTTATGTCGTTCACTTTGCATAAATGCCAATAGGCTGACAACTGCAAGCACCAGGTTTTGCTTTCGCGAAGTGGCGTTTTTAGATCAAATAAAATGATCTCGTCACCGTCTTTGTACAAGCCATCAATTTCGCCAGTGATCATGTATTTATCGCAAAAAAGTCTAGGTGGTTTACGCATAAACTTTTTGCCTTGTTCGAAAAGCAGAAACGAATTTAAATATCCTCGCCAATCATCGTGCACTTCTGGAGTTCCGAAACCCTCGATTACAGCATCGCAAAGCTTGTGAATTTCCGTTCCACGAGCGCAAGCGTTTGCTAAAACCTCAGGGTTTATCATATTCAGTCCTGATAGGGGCGCAAGCGCGGCAGTTACTCGCGTGTATAAACTCATGTCTCTCATATCCAATATCTCCACTCTGATTTTTTTTTAGGTGTTAGGATTTCTAACACGTTTCTTTGCGCATCTTGTAATGATTCGCCACATTCTTCTATCGCATGTTTTGTGACAACTCCGCAAGGTGATTGCATGTAGTATTCGATTACATATACCATAATGACTCCTCTTGTGTAGCAAATAAGTAAGATCTGTCTTCTTCTGGGATAAATTTATCATCTTCGGACATGTCAATTATGTCCTCTTCTGTCAGTTCGAAGCTGTCAAAGAAAGAAATATCATGGTCTATTTCCTCATCCACAGACTCGTCTAGGTCATCCCATTGTGCGTAATATGCATTCATTTAAAATTCTCCTTGCTTTATGAATTTGCGTTGTGCTAAATTACTGTTTAAACATAACAGAAGTATATCATACATAAAACATTTTTAGCAAGAGGTTACTACAAAAAATGAACGTTTTACGAAAATATCTTGATGAAAGAGGAATGAATGCCACCTTTTTTGCTAGAAAAGTGGGTGTTACTCGAACCTGTATTTATGATTTATATAGGGGAAAGAGAATACCAACTCTTGAGGTTGCGGTCAAAATTGAGTTGGCTACTGATGGACTTATTAAGTGTCAGCAATGGTTAAGTCAAAAAATAAAAAGCGAAGACAAAGAAGCTCAGAAAGTTGAAAAAAAGCGCAAGAAGAATGAGCTGAAACTCACGGTCTCGCAAGAATCCTGATAGAATTTCTTTGAAAACAGGTAGCATAAGCAAAGACTATGCAAACCGAGGATTTATTTCAAAAGAAAATTTGACTTAAAAGTGCGATAGGAAGATAAAAGAGAATATTAAAAAAAAAGTGAGTAACGATGAATTGCACCCCATATTTACTCACTTATCGGTTCAAAAAAATAACGCGATAGTCTCATTGTAGCAGATTATCGTATTTTGGATCAAGAATAATCATTGGGTTCAGAAAAGGATAGTGCTATGTCAGAATCTCACATAAAATTCAGAGAAGTTCCACGAGATTATAGAACAGAAATTCCCAACATTGTTTTTGAATTATTAGAAAATGGCATCATCTCGCCCAATGACTTCACTCTTTATTCTGTATATAGAAGAATTGCTGGTGAGCATGGTGCTTGTTGGGTAGGAACTCGTGGCCTTGAAAAAAGAACACATCTTTCTGACAAAACAATAATAAAATCTAAAAAGGTTTTAAGCACTCCACTGGCCGAGCTTGACGGTAAATCTTTAATTGATATTATCCCGTGCGATCGTAAAAAAGAAATCGCCGATACTATTATTATCAATGATATATGGTTGTGTAACTATAACACTTTCAAAAATAAATTAACGTGCCGGAGTTTGAGGGACACGGGTGCCGGAAACGGAGGGACACGGGTGCCGGAGTTTGAGGGACAGAAGAAAGAACCAAAGAAGAAAGAACCAAAGAAGAAAGGCAATGCCTGCAAAACAGGAATTGCGGAGGCATTGCCTTCTTCTATCGAAGATCGGGGCAATGGAGTTCCTAGAATCATTAAGCCATCTACAACCCGTAAATTTAAGCGTAGCAAGGCCCATCAAGACGCTTTCGAGTGGCTATTGTCACTTGGGTTGACTGATCATCAAAACTCGCTTAGTGAAGACGCAATCAGTGTTTTAAGCCATGAGTACTCTAAAAAGCGTCTTGAAGACACATATTCTCATATGATGTATAAAATAAGCGAGGGATTTGAGCCAAAATCACGCATAGCATTTTTTAAGCATTTGTTAAAAAAAGAACATTGTCCAATCACGAGTAATTGTGAAATAAATTCTAAAAGTGCTAAAAATTACGCGTCCGAAGTGGGTTGGCATTCTCTCGTTATCAAAGATAAATATGTTGAAGACAAGAATTTTGCAGGAAAAGACATTCCTCTTAACATGGATGATGAAGAATTTTTTAGACAATTAGTTAAATTGCACGAATCAATAACAGGAATCTAGCCATGCAATATACGGAAAAACCAAAGATTTATGAAGACGATGAAGAATTAGATATACTTTATCTTCTCAATGAATTTGCGGATGCAAACCCTAGTTTTAATAGTAAATTTTTAGATTCATGCGAAATGGTTTTAAAAAAAACTGGGTTTTTAACTCGGGCACAATTTAATACACTAGTCGATATTTACAGTAAAATCGGCACAAATTTTTGAGGAGAAAAAGCAACTTTTTTGAAAATTGTGAGCACATGACGAAGTACAAGAACAAGCCGTACAGCAAATTTGATCAAGAGCGTGGTTTTTTGTTGGATAAAAAAAACTTAGATAAAAAGTGGCAGGAAATTCTTGAATCTGCGAATAATGGCGAAGTGAACCAAGTTTTTGCATCTAGCGTCATGCAAGACTTGAATTTGTTGCATGCGAAATTATTAATCGCAGATCGAGGAGATTTGTTGCATGATTGAAATTTTGGACTTCAAGGAAATCAATAAGGGCGCGATTTTTGGCACAGTGAATGTTAGAATCACGAAATGGGGACTTACGATCAACAAGTGCCTAATTTTTCAGAAGGAGGGCCGCAAATGGTTATCGCTTCCTCAGGAAACTTTTGAGAAAGATGGAAAGAAAAATTATTTTCCTCTTGTGAAATTCGATGATCGAGAAACGTCTGAGCGATTTGGTCGGCAGGTTTTAGAGGCTGTAGAAAAATTGATTAATGAAAAGCCACAGGTTGGAACGATTTTAGGAACGAAATTTGAATCAAATCAAGATGAGCTTCCGTTTTAATGGCTAAACTTACCCAAAAAACTTGTATCAAATGCAATAAAATTTTTACACCAACGAATCCGTGGCAAAAATTTTGTGGTCCAGTTTGTAGGCAAACGAAATCCTATGCTGAAAAATGGCTTGAAAAAAAACCGCCGAGAAGGCGAGTACATCCTAAATTATGGTAAAATTATGATTGAACCTATGTCAGAATACGAGTTTTTAGATATGATCGAAGACCACTTATTTATGATCAAACATGTTTTGTTGGTTGGCGAGGAAAAACACGCTATTTTTAAGTTGGGCACTGTAATAGAAAAATTAAGCTCCAGACTTGCAGAATTTGAGCAACAAGACGATTGCGATGAATTCAAAAAAGATTTATGTTGTAGATGTCAGGCTCCGTAGCTTGATAATATGTCTGGCATCACTATGCATTTTTGAATATTTACGGCCGAGGTTCGTGTGGCTGAGGCTGTATTTTTAAAGATCTCTGAAATGACGCTAGCCATCGACACTGTATCAGAGGCCAATTGTTCTGAGCATTGGCGAAAAAAACACGCTCGCCATAAGCTACAAAAGCTTATGATCAAAATGAACGACCACAGAATACCTAAGAAGCTTCCCATTCATGTTAAGTTCACACGCATAGCACCAAGAAAATTGGACGCTCACGATAATTTGAGAATGTCTCTAAAATGGATCTGTGACCAGGTTTGTGCTCAGATAACTGGAAATCACATTGCTGGTAGGGCTGACGATGATACTAGAATAACTTTTGAGTACGATCAGGTGGGTGGTAATCCCAAAATGGTTAAAGTGGAGTTCTTTCAGATACAGCCCACATGACATAACCTACCCACAAGACCGCTACAAAATATAAAATTATAATTATTATTTGAGTAGTTGTCATTTTATTACTTTTTAAGCCTTAGCAGCATGCTTCGGAGTGATTCGATCTCTTCTTGTTGCTTCATAAGCATTTTAGAAAGCTCACTGTGCCTTGAGAACATGCCACGACGCACATTTTCAGAAGAAGCGCGCACAGCTAGGATTTCTTTACGTAAAATTTGCACTTCGGAATTGTCTTCAAAAAGATCATATTGTATAGCTAACATATTGATACCCAGCATTTTTGCGACTAGTTTACGCTATATATTAAATATTGTCAATAAATAGATTTTCTGCTATGATAGATGACTCTTATTTGCAGAAATGAAATGTCTATAGCAAATACTTAGACACTTAGTAACATAATCGTCACTATCGGACGCAACGCATAAAATGATGTGCTTACTGTTAAAAATGCTGTATATAATGCCCGCGCTTGGCATAGCCGAATATTTCATACTCAAAAAAACAAAAAAAATCTTACAACAAACAAATATTTCAACAAAAACAATCTCGGATTTACAATGTTTTCTAGGTTTCGCTCTCATGTTTTACGGACTACTGTGTCATATGCTCTTCTCTTTAGTTTTTGTTTAACAACAACAGTTCCCGCAAACGCTTTAAACCCGTTTGAAGAAGCTCAAAAAGCGTACGAACTGAAATGCTTGTGCGAACGTGCTGAACAGCTAGTTCACTGCAAAACGAATAAGTCGCTTGTTAAGAAATTTAAAGCCCTCACAAAAGATATCACAAGCGTGACTGGTAAAAAATTCTCGTTGAAAAACATCCTTGCTGATACCAAGGCCGAAATCAAACGAAATAACATCAAAATTAGCAGCAAAGAGTTTAACGAAGCCACAAAAAACATTAGGATTATTTGGAATGGCGGAGCCGACGCTCACGCAGGAATTCAGAATGAAAAGCCCGAGAAATTAATAACTGGAATTGTTTTAGTGAGTATTGGGACCGTTTTGTGTGCAGCTTCTGTTTACATAAACTCGTCAGGCTGTTTGTGGTTTTCGCGAACAATCGTAACTATTGGAATGAACTCAATTTATAATTCGATCATGGCAGAGAGAGAGAAAAACCAAGAAAACGCTGATCGTGGAGTTGCTTGATAATGCAATATTATTGCAAATGTGGTTTTCACTGCAAAAAATATGGCATGAACGCTTATTACTGTCGGCGTCAATTCCTGCGCAACCCTGTGGAATACGTTGCTCCAGTGATAGAGCCTGTGATAGTTCCTGCTGAGATTACCGAATTTGTTAGCAAAGCCCGACAATACAAAAACGAGACGGGATCAATGTCGCCGCTCGTTTTGATGCGAAAATTCAAAATTACGATGCAAAAAGCTGTTAAAATCATGGAATACGTTTGACTATAGACGATAACAGCATGAGTGCGCTTACGAAATCATAGTGCGTGATCGGTGTGCTCATTGCATTTTCTGGTAGAGACGAGTAACTATCAATCATTCTGTCTAACATTGCCAAAAGCTCGTCGTGATCAGGTTTTTTTTCTGTTTCGTGAGGACCTTCGGATTCTATTACTTTTACGATTATTTCGTTATTTTCGTCATCAACTCTTAGGAAATTATCATAATTGAGCGTAGATACGTAATTTTCGTACAAACCTCCACTGATTGAAATTTCTCCACAACTACACGAAACATGATCATTCAAGGTTAAACTTTCGATGACAGATTTGCATTTTCGACACTTGGCTCTGTTTCTCATTATTCATCTGCCTTTTTAATTTTCATTGAAATTTTTCCATTCATTTTATTTTCGTACATTATATGCATAGTACTTATGTTTTGTAAAGACATCCCCAAAACAGTATTTTTGTTTATTTCCTCAATTACATCGATGTGATTACTTAATTCCAATAGTATTTTCGTTGCAGATTTTAACGATTCGCACGCAAAACTATAAATGTCATCTGGTGCAATAATCGTCCTAAGCCAATTTTCGTGTTCTTCAAGTTCTTTTTCAAAAATCAAGCGGGTAGTTTGTTTTTTATTCATGCTTCGTTCCTTTTTTGTGTAAGTTCACTGTCTTCTATTTTATTTGAATAAATGGTGTTGCTCCGCTTGTGACAGTCGGCAAATGACCATCCCATTTTTGCACAGCTTGCCATTGAATAAGTTCATCGGTTATAGATTGTGATAATAACGCATTTGCTTTTGATTCTGACTCGGCTTGAACAATAACACAACGTGCCTGGCCATCGGCTTTTGCAATTTGTTTTTTAGCTTCTGCCTCTGCTTCTCTTAATTCATTTTCTCGTTGCTGGGCGCGTTGGTTCGCCTCTATTTTTGAATTTAAAGCGGTAATAACATTTTGAGGAAAATGAAATCGACCTATTAAATAAATTCGACTCAACTCTATTCCTAGGGGCGATAAATCATCTCTAACATGTGTTTCTATATCATCAAAAAACCCTTCTTTTCCAGAGTAAAGGTCTTCGATGCAAGTTTTACTGGCAGATTTATTGATAGCATCGCGAATATAGTTTCTTATAAAAACATTTGTTATCTCACTCATTCCGCGCCTGTATCGTTGAAAAATAATAGGGATAGATTCTGGATTTAGATGGTATGTGATACCGATATCGGCAGATACTGCCATACCTTCGCTTGTTTGAAAATTAAATCCT
>JAUZPX010000057.1 GCA_030705695.1 Bacillota bacterium | reverse complement strand
AACAATTAAAGGCTTTAACGAGTTAATGGCTATTAATAATAAGGATGAAAATCTAAATAAGTTTACTGGTCGTATTTCAAAGGAAACAGACCGACTGCTTTTCCTTATTGGTGATATGCTTAAGCTCTCCGAGCTTGAAAATGTTAAAAACATATCACTAGAGGATGTCGATTTAAGAAAAATTTCAGAAGAGATTAAAGAGAGCCTTTCAACTTTGAGTTCTGAAAAAAATATCAGTTTAGATATCGACGGAAAAGGAACAGTAAAAGCTGAGCAGAATCATATTTATGAGTTGTTAAAGAATTTGCTTGAAAATGCAGTAAAATATAATGTTGAAAACGGTAAAGTTAAAGTTTGTTTAAAAGAAGAGAAGAATACCGTTTCGATTACTGTTATTGATACAGGTATTGGTATTCCAGCGAAAGATCAGCCAAGAATTTTCGAGCGTTTTTATCGTGTCGAAAAGAGCCGAAGCAGAGAAAGCGGCGGTACAGGGCTTGGGCTTTCTATCGTAAAGCATATTTGCAAAATATATAATGCTGAACTCGTGCTAAAAAGTAAAGTAGGAGAGGGCACAGAAATTAAAGTTATTTTCAAGAAATAATTAAAAGTATTTAATAAAACACCGTCTAAGCTATTAATTTTATTAGCTTAGACGGTGTTTAATATTGTTATATTATTTATAACAATATTTCACTTATGCAACTTGTGTTTTTTCACTTGGAGTGTTAAAATAACAAACGTAGTAATATTTGGTAAAAATTTTTTATATTTATTTATAAAATACGGAGGGCAATGTAATGAAAATTAAAATTTCTAAGGTAACGTCGGTTTTATTAACTCTTATGCTTTTAATGGCATCTATTCCTATTTTTACGGTTACAGTGCATGCTACAATAACTGATTCATCAACAGGGCTAAAATATAGTATTAGCAATAATGAAGCTACGATTACCGGCTATAGTGTTACATCAAGATATTTATCAATTCCTAATACACTTGGCGGGTATCCAGTGACAAGTATTGGAGATAATGCCTTTGCAAATTGTAGTTCACTTCAAATTGTATACTTTCCCAGTTATTTGAAAGAAATTGGTAACGATGCTTTTTATAATTGTACATCACTCACAGATGCGACATTTCCAAGCAACCTAGAGTGTATTGATTCCGATGCTTTTAAAGGTTGCAAATTACTTGCAAGCGTAACATTCTCAAGTAATCTTGATTCTATTGAGAATTGTGCTTTTCAAGGTTGTACATCGCTTACAAGCGTAACAATCCCGAGTAGTGTAACGTATATGAATATGTCTGCATTTAAAGATTGCAACAACCTTACAGATATTAATGTTGATCCAAACAATAATAACTATTCTTCTGTAAATGGAGTATTATTCAGTAAAGATAAAACTCAACTTTTGGAATTTCCCTTTGGAAAAAGTATTATGTCTTATTCAATACCAAGTGGTGTAACAAGTATTGAAGACAATGCTTTTGAAAATTGTAAATTACTTAGTACTGTTATAATACCTGATGGCGTAAAGAGTATTTCTTATAATGCCTTTAGTGGGTGCACATCACTTACAAGTGTTACTATACCAGAGAGTGTAAATACCATATTAGATGGAATTTTTCAAAACTGCACAGCACTTAAAAACATTAATTTACCAAGTAGTTTAACAAGTATTAGCAGTTTTGATTTTAATGGTTGTACGTCACTTACAAGTATTACAATACCACAATGTGTTACAAGTATTGGAGAGGATGCCTTCTTAAATTGCACATCTCTTAAAAGTGTTACAATACCACAGGGTGTTACAAGTATTGGTAAGGAGGCTTTCTCATGGTGCACAGCCTTAACAAGCATTATAATACCAAACAGTGTGACAAGTATTGGTGCAGATGCTTTTTTTGAATGTACATCACTTCAAAATGCAATAATACAAAGCGATTCTATTAGCATTGACAGCAGTGCTTTTGATAAATGCTCTAATGTAGTTTTATATGGAGATGCTGGTTCCAGCGTTCAAGCATATGCAAAACAAAATTTGTATAATTTCGTTGATTATTCAAAGATATATACAGCTACATTTTACTCAAACGGTGGCTCAACGGTGGATAATCAAACAGGACGTTATTACACAATATTAACTGCTCCTACAGATCCAACAAAAAGCGGTTATACATTTAAAGGATGGTATACGGCATTAAATAGTGGAATAAAAGTTGATTTTCCTTATTTATTGACTGCTGATATAACTTTTTATGCACATTGGACCGTTGCAATATATACAGTAACATTTAATTCAAACGGCGGTACAGATGTAGCAAGCCAAACAGCAAGCTACAACACAACTATTTCAGCGCCGACAACGCAAACAAAAACAGGCTATACTTTTACTGGTTGGTATAAAGATGCCGCATGTACAACATTATGGAATTTCAGTACGGATATTGTTACAGCCGATACAACACTCTACGCAGGTTGGACAATAAACACATATACAGTAACATTTAATTCAAACGGTGGCATAGCGGTAGCAAGCCAAACAGCAAGCTACAATACAACTATTTCAGCACCGACAGCACCGACCAAGGCAGGCTATACTTTTGCAGGGTGGTATAAAGACGTAAACTGCACTATTTTATGGACTTTTACTACAGATGTTATTACGGCGAATACAACACTTTATGCAGGTTGGAATGCTAACGGTTATATTAAAGGCGATGTTAATGGCGATGGTGTTGTATCATTAAAAGATGCTTCATCTATTCAAAAGTATTTAGCAGGTGTTATAACATTAAATGCATCTCAAATTACTGCGGCAGATATACTTTGTAATGGTACCATATCATTAAAGGATGCAACTAGAATACAAAAATATTTGGCTGGAATAATAACGAGTTTAAATTAGTAAAATAAATGGTTCAAAACCGTCGGCATAGTCGGCGGTTTTGGCTAAGATATAAAGTAATTTTCGCAAATAATAAAGTGCGATTTTACTTATTTAAACTTGACATTAATCATTTTGAGTGATACTATTTTATAGTGATTTTCAAAAAAATGGGGATATAGCTCAGTTGGTTAGAGCGTTCGCTTCACATGCGAGAGGTCATGGGTTCGAGCCCCCTTATCCCTACCAAAATTTAAGAAAAAGACCTAATCAAAATTCATTTTTGATTAGGTCTTTTTCTGCCCAGAAGCTTATTTAATTAGAGTAAGTTTTCCTGTTTCTATATCTGCAATTAAGCCGTAAACGGAAATGTCTTTTGGAACAAGCGGATGATTTTTAATAGAGCTTACAGTATTTTGAACCGATTCATATATACTGTCAAACCCCGAAAGCCAACTTTCGACATCAATTTCTGATTTAATTTCTTCAATTCTTTCAGAAGATATGCCTCGATTTATCATTTTTGATAGCACTGAATTTGCATTTAATTTCTCCATTCCGCAATTGCTGTGCCCAATTACAAGAATATCAGTTACATCAAATTCATAAATGCACAAAAGAATACTTCTCATAACACTTCCGTATGGGTGAGATACCAATGCTCCTGCATTTTTAATTATTTTGGCGTCTCCGTTTTTTAATCCCAATAACGGAAGCAGCATTTCCGATAATCTTGTATCCATACATGAAAGTATGGCAAGTTTTTGATTTGGAATTTTTGAAGTCATGAATCTCTCAAAATCTCGGTTTATGACAAATGCGTTATTATCTTCTAAAATCTTTTCAATTGATTTCATTTTATCTCCTCATTTATTTTAAAGCTTTCTGTATTTTTTAAGTGCCAACGTATTTAATACGCACAAAATAAATGTGTATGCAAGCAAAGCGACAATAAACATCCAAATATCACAAAAACCGCCGCCCTCGACCATAACTCTTTTAATTGCCGTACAGCCGTAATATACAGGAGTAATATAGCAAAGATTTCCAAGATAATATGGAATCGTGTCAAGCGGGATTAACCCGGAAAAGAAGATTTGCGGAACTAATACAATTGGAATGAATTGTACAACCTGAAATTCAGAGTGCGAGAAAATAGAAATCATAGCACCAAAAACGACGGCAGAAATTGCCATAAGCACCATAACCAGAATTACCCATAAAGCATTTCCCTCACAGTGAATTTTCAAAACATAAATACAGTAAAGTACTATTAAAATTGCCTGGATAACGGCAAATACACTGTATCCGACTGAATACCCGAGTATAACCTGTCTGCGCCGAATAGGAGTCATCAAAAGGCGTTCAAGCGTTCCGCTGCTGCGTTCTCTTACTAGCGCCATGCCAGAGATTATAAACACAAAGAAAAACGAAAGAATTCCAAGAAATACGAATCCTAGTGAGCTGAAAGTAGAATCATTTGTATTTCCGTAAACATAATTAATGTTTACTTTAGCAATTGGTATAATATTTTTTGCGGTGTTTTGAATGGCTGTTTGAATGACTTCCATTGCTTTTCCGCTTTTTACTGAGGATTCAAACATAGTTATATTTGCACCGGTAAGCTTTGAAACTTCAAGGACAGCATCGACATCTTTATGATTTTTAAGATAATCATTTGCATTTTCGTTTGACGATGAAATATCAACAATTTTTACATCTTCTGACTTAAGCTGCGACACAAAAGCAGGGGATAGGGCATTTTCTTTGATTGCAATTGTCGGAGTATATGTTGTATTTCCCAAAAGAAAGTAAAGTAAAGTTAGTAAAAGAAGCGGTGCGAAAATAATCAAGGCAAGTGTGCGTTTGTCGCCGATTATTTGCTGTATAACTCGTTTTGCCAAGCTTAACATATCGCAGCTCCTTCTTCCTGTTCTTTTGCCGCTTTTAAAAATAATTCCTCAACTTTACCGTTTTCAGCTTTTGCAAAAAGTTGTTGAATGTCGTCGAAATGTATTAATATTCCATTGTAAATAAGAGCAGCTTTGTCGCATTCTGAAACTTCATCCATTACATGAGTTGAAACAATGATTGTAGTACCTTGATTTTTAAGATTTTTAAACTGATCCCAAATTGTTCGGCGGAGTACAGGGTCGATTCCGCTTGTAGGTTCGTCCAAAAGAAGTACGTCGGGCTCATGTATTAATGCAGCAGCTAAAGACAGACGTTTTTTCATGCCGCCTGAATAGTTTCGTACATATTTTTTTCGATCATTTGTTAATTCAACTAATTTCAGCACTTCGCTAATTCTTTTTTCACTTTTGTCTTTTTTTATACCGTAGAGACCTGCAAAAAACTTCAGATTATCTTCGCCAGAGAGGTCGTCATATAGTGCATCATTTTGAGGCATAAATCCGATTTTATTCAGTAGCTTAATATTCGGCACAATTATGTCACCAAAGCAAATTGTTCCGCTGTCTGCTGCAATTGCCCCGATTAAAAGGCGTATTGTTGTAGTTTTTCCTGAACCAGAAGGTCCGAGCAGACATACGATTTCTCCTGAGTCTATTGTAAAAGTTAAATCATGAATTACAGGTTTTTTGTCAAAGCTTTTACATACTTTTTCGACTTTAATTTCCATATGAATCCCTCCTTGCAAAGCTACTTTGTATATTAAGTATATTATAATATAAATAACTATAAATCAATATTATGGTTTTTGTTTTATCTCGTAAATAATTTTGATATAAAGATGAATTAACGACTATATTAGGATATTATGTGAGAATATATATGATTATATTTAATGAAAACGGTTGATGTACGGAATATTTTTTAAATTGGCTGCTAAAGCTATTTCCCGGGGAATGTTAAAGAAAAATGCAAACTTTGTTGAAAGAAATAAGTTTAGCAGAGAAATTGTGTGAATTTAGAGAATCACTTATATTAAAGCAGCTGAAGCAAAAAATGAATGCTTCAGCTGTTTTAAATATTGATTATTCCCCGAAAATTTTCTTTCTTAAAGCTATATATGCTTCTTCGGGAGAATCGATTCCCAAGCACGTTTTTTCCATAGGGCACATGTCGGTTTTATCTCTGTTTTTTATGTATTCAACTTTTTTATCAAAGAAAAACGGGATTTTATTATCTGTAAACAGCTTTATAGCTGAATCGCTAATAATCTCGGCATATGCTTCCTTAATACCTCCGTAAATCATAACAGACGCTGCCGCACCGCCGATAATTTTGTCTGCAACAGAAGTATTTAGAAAAACATCTTTGTTTTCATTAAGCCAATCCAGAAGAATTTTAATTCCGCTTTGGTCTGATGTAATTGTTTTTTCATTACTAACTACAACACATGCGTGTTTTTCTTGTATTAATATTTCTTTTGCTTTAGCTAATTGCTCTGTCAAAACGAATCACCTTTTCAATTAATATTATTAGGGGAGGAATGAGGATAATTTGCAAAATCATTCCTGGGATTCCCGATAAAGTATCTGTCCAGACGACAACTGCAGGAAGCTGGCTTATATGTAAAAGATTACATAAAAAATACATAACAATTGCTTTTACAATCCTTCCGACAACCATTGCGGTAATTAGACCAATGTAAAGAAATTTTATGTTTTTCATACTTTTATTTGAAAATATTCCTGTTACAAATCCGTAAATAAGCAATTCAACAAGCATAAACGGAAGCATAACCATAGGAGGCATCATGCCTCCAGTTATTATTGTGCTTGCAAAAATCGATATAACTGCAACAGAAATTCCCGGGATTGAACCAAGGAGCAATCCGGCGATTAATACGGAAAAATGCATAGGTAAGAACATCATTCCAGCACCTGGACCGAAAAAGTGAAAAACATAGGGAATAATAATGCCGAGAGCCGCCAATAGAGCTGAAAACGTTATTTTTTTTGTTTTAGATAATGTTTTAGAATTCATAAATATTATATTTTATTCTCCTTAAGATAACTTCAATTCAGAAACCATTTTTGCAATTTTTTCAAGATATAAAGGTATATCAATATTTTGAGGGCAGCTTTTTACACAGCTCATGCATTTTGTGCAGTTATGTGCCTGATGTTCAGGAGCAAGTGTATTATATTCCTTAGCAAAAGCAACAGAATTTTTTACAAGTTCTTCATGATAGTTTTCTGCATAAATTGGGAGTTTTCCCATTGCTGCAAATTTATTATATATTTTAAAGATTGCAGGAATATCAACTCCGAATGGGCAATCCATACAGTATCTGCATGCTGTGCAGGGGATAGTGTCCTTTTTTAAGAAAGCTTCAAGTGCTTTTTGAATAGTGCTTTGATCGCTTTCTGTAAGTGGCTTGTAGCTTGATAACGTCTCAACATTATCAATGACCTGCTCCATAGTGCTCATGCCGCTTAAAATTGTAAGAACGTTAGGCAAAGATGCAACATAACGTATCGCCCATGAAGCAATGCTCATATTTGGCTCTGCGTTTTTAAAGATTTTTACAGATTCATCGCATAGCGTTGCAAGCGTACCGCCTCGTACAGGTTCCATAACAATACATTGTATATTGTGTTTTTCAAGAATATTATAAAGCTGTTTTGCGTTCTTTGTATCCCAGTCAAGATAATTTATCTGTGCCTGTGCAAAATCCCAGTCATAATCTTTTGCCACAAGCTCCATAAGCGGTACAGGACCATGAAAAGAAAATCCTAGGTTTTTAATTCTGCCGTTCTTTTTTTCAGAAATTAAATAATTTAAAACTCCTGAATTTTTGTACCAATCAATGTAATCTTTTTCTGAATTAATACTGTGCAAAAGATAAAAGTCAAAATATTCGACCTGGCATTTTTTAAGCTGTTCTTCAAAAATCTTTTTTGCTCCGTCAGGATTTTGCGCTTGACGTTCCCAACCTGGGAATTTTGTTGCAAGATAAAAACTATCTCTAGGGTATTTCTTTAGTGCTTCTCCGATAAACAGCTCGGAAAGCCCAGCATGATAAACCCATGCGGTATCGAAATAATTTACTCCGTGATTATAAGCGTAGTCAATCATCTCTTCTGATTTTTTGTAATCAATATCCTCTTTGTTTTCATAAAGCTTTGGAAAACGCATACATCCAAACCCAAGAAGAGAGATTTCTTTACCGCTTTTACGATGTGTTGTATTAATCATATTTACACCTTCTTACATCAGTAGTGGAATAAGTATATCATAAGTATATGAAAAATAAAAAGTATATTTTAAGAATTAAAAAGCCTGCTGTTAAAAGCAGGCAAGAAATTATTGTTTTTTCTTTTTGATTACTTTTAAGCGAGAGAATTCCTCTCTGTCTTTTTCATCAAGAGCAGAAGTAATGAATTTTACTGTTTCTTCAAAGCGTGGAATCATGATGTTTTTCAGCGCATTTGCTCGCTTCTGAGTCTTTTTAATTGCATCAGCCAAACGATATACACTGTTTTCAATTTCAGCAAGCTCAGTTGTAAGACGCTTTACATCAAGAAATTTCTGATGTGCTTCGTCCAAAGCTGAATTCGTTGTATTTAAACCGTAATGAAGATGAAGCGTATCGTCCATTTCAATAGATAAAATAGGAATCTCAACTCCCATAACGCTTCGATAGGTAAGATGAAGGCTGGTTTCTTCGGGAACTGTCTGAGAAATTTCATCGCAGAAGCCCATTGTTATATTTGCTTTTTGCAAAGCAATGTATGCGCTGCTGTATACTTCGTCGATCTGATCTTGTATCTTATTTGCGTGGTCAATCAGCGTCATCATTTCCCGAACAAGTATATTACGCTTGCGGTCAAGCAGTTCAAAGCCTACTTTTGCAAGAGATAAAGATTTCTTTGTATTAAGTAAATTTCCTTTTGTTGGGACAGTTGTAATAGCCAATTAATCACTTCCTAACTTGTTATAAATTTGCTGAATTATCAGCCGATTTGAGAAGGATCGATACCATCTTTATAGTATTTATTGAGAATAACATCGTCAACACGGTCAAGCTCTGCTTTAGGCAAGGTTGAGAGTAAATCCCATCCTAAATCAAGACTTTGTTCAATTGAGCGGTTAGCGTTTGGTCCCTGATTAACAAAAAGCGATTCAAATAGCTTACCAAACTGAATGTATTTTTTATCGACAGGGGAGAGTTCTTCTTCACCGATAACCGAAGCCAGTGAACGTGCATCAATAACCTTTGAATAAGAAGCAAAAAGCTGATTAGCAAGAGGGGAGTGGTCGCCTCTTGTAAAGCCCTCGCCGATACCGTCTTTCATCAAACGTGAAAGTGACGGCAAAACGTCAACAGGAGGGTATAGACCTTGACCTTGTAATGAACGGTCAAGAACTATTTGTCCTTCTGTAATGTATCCAGTAAGGTCAGGAACAGGGTGAGTGATATCGTCGTTGGGCATTGTCAAAATCGGAATCTGTGTAACAGAGCCTGTTGAACCTTTAACCATACCTGCACGCTCGTAGAGAGAAGCAAGGTCTGAATAGAGATAACCCGGATATCCTTTTCTGCCAGGGATTTCACCTTTTGATGAGCTAAATTCACGCAAAGCTTCTGCATATGATGTCATGTCTGTCATAATGACGAGAATATGCATATTTAGCTCGAAAGCAAGGTATTCAGCAACTGTTAGTGCACATCGTGGAGTTAAAGTTCTTTCAATAATTGGGTCATTTGAAAGATTCAAGAACATAACAACACGCTGTAAAACGCCTGAATCTTCAAAGCTTTTACGGAAGTATTCGGCAACGTCATTTTTAACGCCCATAGCTGCAAAAACAACACCGAAGTTCTTGTCGTTTGCTCCTGAAATTTTAGCCTGACGCACGATTTGAACAGCAAGCTCATTATGCTTCATACCTGAGCCTGAGAAGATAGGCAGCTTTTGTCCACGAATCAGAGTTGTTAATGTATCGATTGTTGAAATACCTGTATTTATATAGTTTTTTGGATAAATTCTTGAAACAGGGTTAATAGGTGTACCGTTTACATTACGGTGTGTTTGAGGAAAAATCTCGCCCATGCCGTCAATTGGGCGACCTGCACCGTTAAACACTCGGCCAATAATTTCAGGTGAAAGTGGCATCTCCATAGGACGAGCAGTTAAGCGTGTTCTTGTGTTTTCGAGGGAAATTTGTCTTGTACCTTCAAAAACCTGAACAACAATTCTTTCGCCTTCCATTTGAACAATTCTGCCATGACGAAAAGAGCCGTTATCAAGCCTAATATCTACCATTTCTTCAAATATGGCATCTTTTACGCCGTCAAGAACGATTAGCGAACCGTTTATTTCCTCAACGCCGACATAATCTATAATCATTTATGTGCCTTCTTTCTTTGAACAAATTGATTGAATTAGCTAATGGTAGCCAGTTTGTCGTCAATTTCTTTTATTAAATCGTTAAACATCTCAAGCTTATTGTTTGGAATGTCGTATTTCATTTTCGTCAGTTTATCAAATAATCCGAGTTCTGTGATTTTTGAAATCGGAATAGCGTTTGCAACAAGATGTTTTGCACGTGAATGTAAATATAAAATAGTTTTCATCATAAGCTTTTGCTTTTCAAGCGGTACGAATGTATCTTCGGCATGGAAAGCGTTTTGCTGCAAAAATCCAACACGGATAACTCTTGAAGTTTCGATAACAAGCTTTTGGTCGTCAGGCAAAACGTCTGTACCGATAAGCTTTACAATTTCCATAAGACGGTTTTCTTCTTGTAAAAGCGAATTAATTTTACTGCGGTATTCCATGAAATCGTTACCTAAATTTTCGATAAACCAAGGATCAAGGTCAGTAAAATATTCACTGTAGCTTGTAATCCAGTTGATTGCAGGGTAATGTCTTGCGTAAGCAAGAGCTTTATCAAGCGCCCAGAAGCAACGTGTAAAACGCTTTGTATTCTGAGTTACAGGTTCAGAGAAGTCAGCACCTTGCGGTGAAACAGCTCCGATAATTGATACAGAGCCTTCGCCTCCGCTAAGCACGCTTGCACGTCCTGCACGCTCATAGAATTCTGAAAGACGTGAAGGCAAATAAGCGGGGAATCCTTCTTCGGCTGGCATTTCTTCAAGACGTCCAGATATTTCACGAAGAGCCTCAGCCCAACGTGAAGTAGAATCAGCCATAATTGCAACGTGATATCCCATATCACGGTAATATTCAGCTAATGTAATACCAGTGTATATTGACGCCTCACGGGCAGCAACAGGCATGTTGGATGTATTTGCAATAAGTACTGTTCTGTCAGTCATGGGGCGGTTTGATTTCGGGTCAATAAGTTCCGCAAATTCGTAAAGAACCTGGCTCATTTCGTTGCCACGCTCGCCGCAGCCGACATATACAATAATATCAGCGTCGCACCACTTAGCAAGCTGATGCTGTGTCATAGTTTTACCTGTGCCGAATCCGCCCGGAATAGCGGCTGTTCCGCCTTTTGAGATAGGGAACAGGGTGTCTATAATTCTTTGCCCGGTAATTAGCGGGACAGTAGCAGAGAGTCTGTTTTTTACAGGTCTTGGCGTTCTGATCGGCCATTTTTGGCAAAGAGTCAGGTCATGTGTTTTTCCATCTTCGCCTTCAACGGTTATGACTTTATCGTTAATTTTATATTCGCCGTCACCTGATGAGAAAATGACTTTTCCTTTAAGTCCGTACGGAACAAGGCAACGATGTTCAATAATCGGAGTTTCTGGCAATGTCGCATAAATTTGTCCGCCATCGACAACATCGCCGACATTTACGGTGATTTTAACCTGCCATTTTTTCTCTTCATCTAATGAAGAAACAGAGGCACCTCTTTTAATAAAGCTTCCCGAACTCTCTTCAATTGCTTTCAAAGGACGCTCAATACCGTCAAAAATATTATCAATGATTCCAGGTCCGAGTGTTACGTTCATGGGAGCGCCTGTGCCAACGATGGGGTCGCCTGGCTTCAAACCGGTTGTTTCTTCATAAACCTGAACAGTCGTAAATTTACTGTTAATACCGATTATCTCACCGACAAGTTTTTCATCGCCGACGTATACCATTTCCATCATTGAAAAAGAGCTCGTATCTTTGACGGTTACAACAGGGCCGTTAATCCCGTAAATTACATTCTCCATAGTACATTGCCTTTCCGACTCACAAGATTATAATAATAGCTGCTGAACTGAGCCATTTCAGCATGAAAATTTAAAAGGAGTTGATTTGGATGAAAATTGCAATCACTGGCAGAAAAATGGTTATCAAAGATTCTTTAAAAGAGAAAGTGGGGAAAAAGTTATCCAAACTGGACAAATTTTTT
>JAUZPX010000056.1 GCA_030705695.1 Bacillota bacterium | reverse complement strand
TGGCTTACCCATTGAACCTGGTTTTATGTCCATCCATTTGAAATTTGCAAGCAATACTGAAGATTCAGTTTGACCGAAGCCCTCGTAAATCGTAAGTCCTAAAAGCTCCTGAATTTTCTTGAAAACCTCAGGATTAAGCGGCTCTCCTGCTAGAGAAGCATGCTCTATAAAACTCAAATTATATTTAGATAAATCTTCTTTTATTAGCATTCTATAAATTGTTGCAGGGGCACAAAAAGTTGTTGGTTTAAGGCGAATTATAGCTTCAAGCATGGCATGCGGATCGAATTTTTCAGTATCATAAGCACCGATTGCCGCACCGCAAATCCATTGTCCGTAAATTTTTCCCCATGCAAATTTAGCCCAGCCTGAATCGGTTTGCGTCATATGTACTTTGTCGTCCTGCACACATTGCCAGTATTTTGCGGTCACGATATGTCCGAGCGGAAGCGTATTGTTTTGAAGCACCATTTTAGGCATGCCTGTAGTACCTGACGAAAAATAAATAAGCATATTATCTGAAGCTTTTAAAGCGTCTTCTCCCATAGGACGTTCAAAGACATCTGACTGCTTTAAAATCTCCTCTTTGAAATCAATAAATCCGTTCGGGATTTCTTCGCCTACGATTGCGACATCTTTAAGTGTTTCACACTTTGGAAGAGAATCTGTAATATGTTTGATTATTTCGTCATCATCGACAGCAACAAGCATTTTCACGCTTGCTACGTTGCAACGGTAGACAATATCTTTTGGAGTTAATTGATACGAAGCAGGAATACAAATTGCACCCATTTTGCAAAGTGCAACAATTGAAAACCAAACTTCGGGGCGTTGTTTTAAAATTAGCATTACAACGTCGCCTTTTTTGATTCCTTTGGACTTGAAAAAGTTAGCAGCTTTATTTGAATTCTTTTTTATGTCGGCAAATGTAAATTCTTTCATATCGCCTGCATCGTTCGTCCAGCGAAGTGCCAGCTTATTTGGCGAAGCGTCGGCATGAGTATCTACAACATCAAATCCAAAGTTAAAATCCTCGGGTACATTCACCGTATAATTCTTTTTAAAATCCTCATAGCTCTCGAAATCAATTCGATCGCAATATTTTTTCAATATCTCGTTCATTATTTTACTCCTTGATTACCGTTAGAAATACGGAACGACCCTCCACCGAGGACTGACCGTGAGGAATGGACGGATCAAAAAAAACGCTGTCGCCTTCAGACAAAATAATTTCTTTCTCGCCTAAAGTCAGCTTGATTTTCCCTTCCAAAACATAGTTGAATTCCTGCCCCGAATGAACAACAAGCTTTGGCTTGTCGTCTTCATCAATCGTAACAAGCAACGGATCCATATTCCTGTGTGCAAAATTATATGAAAGACTCTGATAATTATACCCGGGATGGCGCATAACGGAAACGCCTTTCCCCTTGCGTGTAACGCTATAACTGTTCATGCGTGGTGATTCACCAGTTAGCAGTACCGTAGGGTCTACATTCAATACTTCGGCAATTTCATAAAGCGCACTTATCGGAATATCAAGTTCACCTGACTCGTATTTTAAATATGTCTCTTCGCTAACAAGAAGTTTTTGCGCAACCTCGCTTGCGGAGATACCAAGAATATCACGAAGCTCGTAAATTCTTTTTGGAATATTCATGACTTCTGAATTCATAATGAAATCCTCCTAACAGATAAAAATTCATACTATAGTCAATTATATCATAAATAAACATTTTTTAAAGATTTAATTTTGATAATTTCAAAAAGAATTAAAAGGACGGTTTTCCCGTCCTTTTATAATAATTATTAAATTTTCCGTACTAATTTTATACCAGTTTGATTTTGTATTTTGTAAAGAAATGGTCAAGCTGAATAATATAAGCCAAAATTTGCGGAGCACGCATTAGCTGACCATACCATGGAGCGGAAATTCCATCTGGATTTTCAATAATCGCTTTTACTCCTTCAACGCTTAAAAGCTTTGAAACAAGGCTTTTTTTGTCATTAAGTATATTCATTGCTCTTTCCGACACAATCTTAAAATACAACGGATTATGCGTTTTCGGATAAGGGCTTTTTTTACGCCATACGATATCGTAAGGCAAGTCATTTTCCATTGCTTTACGAACAATACCCTTTTCGCGGCCGTCAAGCGCTTTTAGGCTCCACGGCATATTGAAAGCATATTCAACAATGCGATAATCACAAAACGGCACTCTTACTTCAAGACCGTTATACATCGACATTCTATCTTTGCGGTCGAGAAGCGTCTGCATAAACCAATTGATATTTAGCATAAACATCTCGCGCATTCGGGAATCGAATTTATCTTCGTGAGGAAGCTTATCTGTTTGCTTTATGGTATCGAGATATTTTTCATGAACGTATTCTTCACCGTACGGAAGAATTCCGTTTTTTAAAATGCTGCGCCTAACATCAAGAGTTCTCGACCACGGAAAGCACTCTTCAAATAGAATTTCTTTGTTATGATACCAAGGGTAGCCGCCAAAAACTTCGTCTGCACATTCACCTGACAGCACAACCGTATAATCCTTTTTAACTTCTTTGCAAAAAAGCAAAAGAGAGGAATCGACATCTGCCATCCCGGGAAGATCACGTGCGTCCGTAGCATCAATCAGCGCATCGGCAAGCTCCTCATTGTTTAAAATTACCTCTTTATGTTCAGACCCAATTGCTCCTGAAATAAGTCCGATATAATCTCTGTCGGAGTTCGGCTGAAACAGACTCTTTTGAAAGTACTTTTGATTATCGACGTAATCAACCGAATAGGTTGTAAGTAATGGTCGATTATGATCATGGAAATAATCCGCAGCAACTTTTGAAATGATACTGGAATCAAGCCCGCCCGACAAAAAAGTACATAGCGGCACATCGGATATTAATTGACGATTAATAGCATCCTTTAATAAAAACCGTACTTTTTCGATAGTTTGTTCACGGTTGTCTTCATGTTCTTTTGCAATAAGCTTAAAATACTTGCTTCTTCTAAGGTTATAGCCGTCATAAACGGCACATTCGCCGGGCAATAATTCCTCTACATCTTTAATAACGCCTTGACCACTCGTTCGACCCGGTCCCACAAAGAGTAACTCATACAATCCTTTTTCGTCGACCTCATGCTTTACCAAAGGATTTTTCAGTAAAGTTTTGATTTCAGAAGCAAAAAGAAAGCCTCCATCATAACGATAAAAAAACAGAGGTTTTACTCCCATTTTATCACGTGCCAAAAAAAGCTTGTTTAAATGCTTTTGATAAATCCCAAATGCAAAAATTCCGTTAAGCTTCGATACACATTCTTCCCCCCACTCTATAAAAGCGGTAAGTAAAACTTCTGTATCTGAATGTCCTTCGAAATTATGTCCGCAAAGCAATAGCTCTCGGCGCAAATCCTCCGTATTGTAAAGTTCTCCGTTATAAACGATGATATATTCCTTTTCGCCGTATTTTTTTGTCATTGGCTGCTTGCCGTTTTGAGGATCAATTACCGTAAGTCTTCGGTGCATAAGGCAAACGCCCTTGTCAACATATGTTCCATGCTCATCGGGGCCACGTCGGGAAAGCGTTTCAGACATTTCATGAATCACGCTGAGCCGTTCGCTTAAATCTGTTGCTCTGTCAAGCCAACCTGCAATTCCGCACATATCAGGACCTCCGTTAAAATGAATCTGACGTGTTTTGCAACACAATCACATAATATCTTATGCAGATTTTGGCTTTTTGCTAATATGAAGCGAAAAAAGAAAACAAATACACATGCAAATTAGAGCAAGACTTCCTATAAATGATGTTGAAATTCCAGGATTTGTTACTGTCTTATAACTTCCGAAAACCTCCTCTGACGGCGAAAAAATCCTTAATGCTATTCCTGTTATTATTGCGGCAATTATTCCGTGAACGAACCTGAATAAAATAAATTTTATCTTATTAATATTCATGCTTGAAAGAATTGAAAAAACCTGAAAATGAACACAAATCCCGCCAAATCCAACTGCAAACGCCATAAACTCCACAGGTACAGCTTGATTAAGGCATAGAAAGCAACCTTTTGTTATTTCAAACATCATAGGAAATGCGTTGGCGGAAGTTCCATCACTTAAATTGAAGCACAAAAGAATACTATGCATTATTTCTGAAAAACCACAAGAATTCAGAACTCCCAAAAATGCCGAAAATAGAATTACCATTCCGCACATTGAGAACATTCCCTTTGATGCATCGCTGCATGATTCCACAAATGAAGCTGAAAAATCCTTTTTGGGTTTTACAGCTTTTTGTATAGACTGTGTTCTCTCACTTTTTACAAATCTTGCAGAGACAACGCCCAACAGAATGGCTGTTATAAGCTGAGATAAAAATAAAATCACACCTATTTCCATGCTGTTATAAATTTTTGCACCAATAAAGCTTATAACAAACGCAGGGCCTGCGCAAACAAGATACTGCATCATTCTTTGCGCCTGTTCTTCGTTTATTTCTCCGTTTTCATAAAGTTCTTTTACTCCTCTGGCACCAATGGGATATCCGCCGACAAGCCCCAAAATAACTGTGCCGAAAGTCGCACCGGGTAATCTGAATATTTTTTCGGTTAATCTTCCGTACATGCTGCCCGAGACATCGGCAAGTCCTGATTTCACAAAAAACGATGCCAGAAACATAAACGGAAATAAAGACGGAATAAGAATTTCACCGCAAAAAACAAGACCGTCCCACACTCCGCCTGAAGTTCCGAACGGAAAAAATATTACCCCGATGAACACAAAAGTACATAAAAGCAAACAGACAACAACTTGTTTTCTTGAAATTCTTGCGGTAGCATACGCTCCGATCGATTGCATTTTATCACACCCTGTCAGAAAAATGAAAGCATATGAAATTACCCTTGGAAATATATATTTAAAATCTGTGATTTTTATAGCAAAATCCGCATAAAATTGCACAGGCTTAAAAAAAGGTGGAGTTTATGTGGCCGGTAAACACAAAAAAGAAAAAGAAAATCAGAATAACAACATTTCTATTGCGTCGCAGCTATTAGGGAATATTCCGCATTTTGAGCTTACGGGAAATCAGGAAGTCGTAATTGAAGGCTCAAAAGGAGTACTTGAATACAACGACACTGTTGTTCGTGTAAATACGGGAGCATTTGTTGCTACGTTTAACGGCAGAGGTCTTACAATGAAGTGTCTTACATCATCATCGCTAATTATCGGAGGATTTTTTACAAGCATTGAGTTTGTTTCCTGATTTAAGTGACATTATCTGTATTTCAAAATATTTACTGTAAACACAATTCGGAGGGATTTTCTTGCTGGTTTTACGCCTTATACGATGGCTGAAAGGCTATGTATTATTTAAAGCATACGGGAAATTCCCCGAGCGTTTTATTAATCTTACCATACGCGAGGGGATTCCTCTGTGGAATGTTGTCGGAGGAAAATGTGAACTTTCAGCTACTTGTTCGCTGAATGACTACATGCACATTCGTCCGATAGCAAGAAAAGCCTGTGTTCGACTAAAAAACTATGAAAAACACGGACTTCCCTTTGTTATAAAAAAGCACCGCCGCCGCAAAGGAATTCTATTGGGAATAATGTGTTTTTTTATAATTATCAAAATACTTTCAATGCATGTTTGGACTGTTGAAATCAACGGAATCGATCAACTCAGTGAGACAACAGTGCGGCAATCACTTGCGCAGATGGGGCTTTATGAAGGTGCATCAATCAAAAGTATAAATGTTCCCAGAATTGAACGTGATATAACGCTTAAGCTTCCTGAAATTTCATGGGTAAGCGTAAATATTATAGGTTCTTCCGCAAAAATAAACATTAACGAACGTGTGATTCATCAGGACATTATTCCTGCTGAAAAGCCATGCAACGTAAAAGCAACATTTGACGGACAAATTACGGCAATGCAAGTTCTTACAGGAAAAAGTACGGTTGCTATTGGAGATGCAGTTGTAAAAGGTCAGCTATTAATAAGCGGTGTTGTTGAAGATAATGTCGGAAATTTAAGCGTAAAACACGCTGACGGTAAAATTTTTGCAAAAACAACACGCTCAACAACAATAGTCGTTCCTCTAAAGCAAACTTTAACTTTGCCGACTGGTAAGAGCATTGCAAGAAAACGCGCCGATATTTTGCTCTTTCATTTCCCAATAGATTGCGCATATGTTCCGTTTAGTAAATGTTATGCTCAAGACAACGAATCATGTGTAAATATTTCGGGGAATCGCCTGCCGATTTCTGTCCTCACAGAGAATTCATATGAATACACCAATCAAGATGTAATATATAATAAAAATCAGGCAACTAAAGTTGCAATAGAAAAGCTCGCACTTTATGAAAGCTTTTTTATGAACGATAAAACTATTTTAAATCGTAATATTGCAACAGAAATAAAAAATAACACACTAATAATGAATGTCCGATATACCTGTGAAGAAAACATTGCCAGTCAACAACCGTTTAACATTTCAGAAATTAAAATTCCAGAGCCAAAGAAAAAAAAGAACTGATATTATATCAGTTCTTTTTTCAGTATATTTGTAATAAATAATTGTATTTTAGCAATTCATGTGTTAGAATCTAACTAAAAAATGGGGAAATAATTATGGAATTGGATACCATTGACATTAAGACAAAAAAGAAAAAAGTTGTCAATTCATTTCTAATTTTAGCCATATGCATATCGTTAATTTATATTATTGCAAAGGCTATTATTAATTATAATCCTGACACATTTTACTTAATAATCTATCAATTTAAATCCGAATTATTATATACAATATCAACCTTTATTCCGTTTTTGCTTTTTATCTTATTTTGCCCGCCAACATATAAAAGAGAAAATTCAAATATTAATCTATCTAATTTAGAAAATGAATTTGAAATTGATAATAGCGATAATGTTCCAGAACAAGAATAAACTATAAAAACTATAGATAAGGGCTGCTGCAAAAAGAAAATCATTGCAGCAGCCCAATTTTATTAAAAATTAAATTTGAATCAATATAAACTAACTATTCAAAATCAGGGACATATTTAGAGTCGGCGGAAGAAAGCTCCTGAACATAGCCTTCAAACCCCAATTCAAAAAGTTTTTGCTTTACTTTTTCATATTCCCTGCGTGTAATTTTCCTGTTTATTTCAGGAAATTCTCCTGCTCTGCCTGCGGGAATATACTGCCCCATCAAACTAATTTGTATGGAATCTTTTATATCATAAAGCAAATTAAGCGCTTCTATACTGTTTTTTGTGTTTGACGGTAGGACAAGGTGACGTACAATCGTTCCACTTTGTATCATTCCATCCGAATCAAAACGGCAAGCGCCTGTTTGAGAAGCCATTTCTTTAATTGCCATAAGCGCTGTTGATGTATAATTATCCGTACCTGAATATTTTTTTGCAATTTTGTCGTTTCCGTATTTAAAATCCGGCAAATAAACATTTACAATTCCAAAAAGCCGGTGAATACTTTCGGCTTTTTCAAATCCACTGCTATTATAAACCACGGGAACCGAAGGTTTATAGCGTGAAAAACAATTAATTATTGTTTCAATAAAATGCGTAGGATTCACAAGATTAATGTTGTGAACGCCTTCGCTTTCCAACTTTTTTATAATTTCAATAAATTCATCTTCAGAGCGCACTTGTCCTATATGTTCAGAAGAAATTTTATAATTCTGGCAATAAACACAACGCAAAACACATTCGCTGAAAAAAATAGTACCCGAGCCCTTTTTTCCGCTAATACACGGCTCTTCCCAAAAATGCGGCGCACTTCTTGCAATTTTCGGTAGTAACCCTGCCTTGCAAAAACCGCTTCCGTTATTAAGGCTTCGAATTGCATTGCAATTGCGCGGACATGCGTTGCAAATCACGTCTGTTTCCAAGATATACCTCCGAAATTTGTGATTTTTTTAAGTATATCTTAATATTATTTTTAATTGATTGCAAGCATACCTGATAAGAAATCTTCAATGCAAACTTCAAAATGCTCTGTTTCCAGCTCTTCTTCATTAAAAAGCATAACGAGCCTTTGAATTTGATCCAGATTATCAGTCAAATCATGTGCAGTTGCAACAACATAGCCATTTTCCATGGCTGCTATACCAAAAGACGTCATTTCCCCATATTCCTTGACTTCACACTTTTGATTAATTACCAGATATTTAGACATGTACACCATCCCTGTATAAAATTTTATTATAAATGTGAATCCAAGTTCACAAGTGCTGGTGTTTTAAATTCACCTGTACGAGTATTAATATGATAATACATTAGTTAATTAAAGTCAAGAGGAAAATTAGAGAAATTTGTCAATATTAATACTTTTTATTCTAAGCAGTCGTATAAGTCTCTATATTTTAGCTGTTTTTTTACATAAAGTTTATGCAAATTTAGCTTAATCACTACGTTTTTAAATAAATTAGTTAATATTGTTCAGTATTATATAATTCAATTAAAATTTTTCATTCCCTTTTATTGTTAGATAAATAAAAATCTGATATAATTATATGATTAATTATATCTAATTATTTAATTTAATGCTGAAAGGATGAAAAAGCAAATGAAAGTAACATTGCTCGCTTATACTCCTACACCTGAAATGATAGTTGCTTCGGCTGCAAAGCTCTGCTATTCACCAACCACCATTGAAAATATAAGAGATGGTCTGACTGATGAGAAAACAACTTCATTTTTGGAAATGCTAACAGAAATAGGACACGCAAGTCCCATTGAGCATGCAAGTTTTACATTTGGTATTGAGGGAGTTTCACGAAGCCTTTTAGCACAGATAACTCGTCACAGAATTGCAAGTTTTAGTGTTCAAAGCCAGCGTTATGTAATGGAAAATCAGTTTGAATTCGTTCTTCCTCCCGAAATTGCCGAGATTCCAGAAGCACGTGTGGAATTTATAAAAGCAATGGAAGCCGACCAAAAATCCTATGACAAACTTACTTCTATTTTAAAAGAAAAGCATTTCAAAACATTAATTGAAAGCGGTATGGATGAAAAAACAGCGAATCGTACAGCCGAGAAAAAAGCTATTGAGGACGCACGTTTTGTGCTTCCAAACGCCTGCTGTACGAAAATGATATGTACATTAAACGCCAGAAGCTTAGATAATTTCTTTGCCCACCGCTGTTGCAACCGTGCTCAGTGGGAGATTAAAGAGTTGGCTGATCAAATGCTAAAGCTTTGCCTTGAGGTAGCACCAACATTGTTTCGACAGGCAGGTCCGCCATGTCTAGGTGGCGGATGCCCAGAGGGTAATATGTCCTGCGGTAAGATTAAAAACGTAAGAGAGTTTTATAAAGAACTTAAAGCTGAGGCGCTAAAAGCTTGAAAGGAAATCAAACAATGGATTCAAAGCTAATTGTAATTGAAGGGCTTGACGGCAGCGGCAAAGCAACTCAGTCAAAGAAATTGTATGATTTTATTGTCAGCAGCGGACAGAAAGCAAAATTTATAACTTTCCCCGATTATGAAAGTAATTCTTCTGCCCTTGTAAAAATGTATTTAAACGGTGAACTGGGTTCGAGCGCTGCTGATGTTAACGCTTATGCAGCTTCATCCTTTTATGCTGTCGACCGTTTTGCAAGTTTTAAAAAAGATTGGGGTCACGATTATCTTTCGGGAACAACTATCATTGCCGACCGCTATACAACTTCAAATGCAATTTATCAATTAGCAAAACTCCCAAATAAAGAATGGGATGATTTTTTAAATTGGCTTGAAGACTATGAATATAACAGATTAAAAATTCCAAAACCTAATATAGTTATTTATCTCGATATGGAGCCGGAAATCTCCCAACATTTGCTTTCAGGACGTTATCACGGCGACGAAACAAAAAAGGACTTACACGAAAAAGATCTTGAATTTTTAAAATCATGCCGAACTTCTGCACTATATGCGGCGGACAAGCTTAATTGGCATGTAATTAGGTGTTATAAAGACAACTCACCTATTTCAATAGATGAAATTTCAGAAAACATAAAAGATGTTTTAAATAACTTGTAATTTTTCGAAGGAGAAACTATGCTCAACTTCAAAGCACCAACAATAGAGGACAGATTATGGGCACAGCCGATTTTATCAAGCTCAGGGCAGCTTGGATGTGACTGTAACTTTACAACCCTTTTTCTTTGGCAGCATGAATATAATATTCGTATTTGCCATTATAAAGATTTTGTACTAAGAGCAAATGAGTATGACGGAAAAATAGTTCGATATGCTTTCCCTGTTGGCAACGGAGACATTAATGATGCGTTATCGGTTGTTTTTGAGGACGCCAAAGAGCGAGGAATTAAACCGAACTTTATGCTAACCGAAAAAATGATGATGCAGCTTGAAGAATTCATACCAAACAAATATTCATATGAAGAAATGCGTGAGAGCAACGACTATATTTATCTTGCTTCCGATTTATCGGAACTCGCAGGAAAAAAATATCATGCTAAACGAAATCATATTTCAAAATTCATGCGGCTTTATCAATGGGAATATAAAGAGCTTAACAAAAATAATTTAAAAGATGCAATGCAGGTTGCAAAAATATGGTGTAAACAATATAACAGTACAGATACAGAATCGTTTGAAGGACTTTCAAATGAATATTGCGCTATCAAAACGGCTGCAAAATATTTTGAAGAGTTGAATATAGTTGGTGGAATCCTATATATTGAAGGCAACCCGGTTGCAATGACAATGGCAAGTCCAATTTCAAACGAATGTCTTGATGTCCATTTTGAAAAAGCTATCCCCGACATTGACGGCGCTTATACGATGATTAATAACGCCTTGGCAAAGAATGTTTCGGGTTACAAATATTTTAATCGTGAAGAAGATTTGGGACTTGAGGGTTTACGAAAAGCAAAGCTTTCTTATTATCCTGAATTCCTGTTACAAAAATATAAGGCGATATATCATGATTGAATTTGACATTTCAACAAATGAACAAAGAAATGAACTATCTGAAATCTATAAATTTTGTTTTCATGAGGGTTCTGCACAAACTGATTTTTTCTTTGATAACCATTGGAACGAACAAAACGGTATAATCGCAAAAAGCGGAAGTGAAATTGTTGCCGCACTTTATCTTCTTTCGACAAGAATCCTTACTCCGTCTGGAATAACAAATGCACATTATCTTTACGGAGCAGCAACGAAACCGCAATACAGAAATCGTGGTATCATGCAAAATCTTATTGACTTTGCAAACAGAACAGCGCACAAAGGAAATCAGCAATATTCAATTTTACTTCCGGCAAGCGACAGTCTTTATAATTTTTATATGCGCTGCGGTTACCGTCCTCTTTATAAAATCAGAGAAGTAAAGTTGAGTGCTTTTGAATTAAAAGAATTTGCAACACCCTCAGAAAAAAAATCTTCATTTAATATTGCAAATTGCATTAATATACGCAACCAATTTTGCAGCAAACATTTAGGTTCGGTTCTATGGAATAAAGACGATTTTTCATATGCTGTCGGTATCAACAAACTTTACGGTGGAGAAATCATTGTATCTGAAAACGGATATGCCCTTTGCAGCAAAGTTTACGAAGATAAATTAACCGTTACCGAAATAATAAGCGATGAAGATTCATTCTCTGATATTGCTCATCAACTCTTGCAAACAGGAGCGAATAATTTCGTATTTCGACTTCCTGTATGGTCTAATCTTTTGTATAATAAAGGGAAAGAAATTCCATTTGGAATGATACGCCATACGCTGAATAATGATAATATAGGGTTTCTTGAAAACGAAAAACCATATATCGGTCTTACATTAGATTAAACCATATAAATTTAGAGAGAGGCGCATAAAATCATGTTTTATTTATTTTTGGTTGACAGATTTGAAGAAATAGAGGCATTGGCTACCGTTGACATATTGCGCCGTGCAGGCATAGAAATTACTACTGTTGGAGTTGGCGGAAAGGTCATAACAGGTTCACACGGTATTCCCATAACAGCCGATATTCTTGAAAATGAAGTCAATTTACAAAACATTACGGGTGTTATTCTTCCTGGCGGACCAGGAGGAAAAAATCTTGAAAGTTCTGAAAAAGTAAAAGAAACTGTTCTTCATTGCTATAAGAACAATTTATGGATATGCGCAATTTGTATGGCTCCGACGATCCTTAACCATATGAATTTGTT
>JAUZPX010000055.1 GCA_030705695.1 Bacillota bacterium | reverse complement strand
GCTTTTACAGTTATCCCAAAAGAGAAAATTCTTATGGGAATTCCAAATTTCGGTGCAGACTGGACAATGCCATATAAACCTGGAGATAAAGCCAAAATATTATCAAACAATCAGGCATTGGAACTCGCAAGGAAAGTAGGCTCGGAAATCCAATACGACATTCCCTCACAGGCACCTTATTTTTACTATTACGAGCCAAACGGCAAGCAACATGTTGTATGGTTTGAAGATGCCAGAAGCAGTAAGGCAAAACAAGACATTGTATCTCAATACGGATTAGGCGGAATCAGCTATTGGACGGTTAATAATCCGTTTCAGCAAAACTGGCTAATTCAAAGTAATCAATTCAGCCCGATACGTGAAGAATAGCAAAAATAAAAGGCTACGAAAACTATGCTTTTCGTAGCCTTTATAATAGCAATGCGTAAAATAAATCCAATAATATACGGATAGTATTAGCTTTCAATGCGCCATTTAATTCCTTGCGGAGTATCCTCCAAAATTACGTGCCTAGCTTTTAATTCATCTCGGATTTCATCGGCAAGAGCCCAATCTTTGTTTTTGCGTGCTTCTGTACGCTTTTCAATAAGTGCTTCAATTTCTTCGCTTAAGCTGTCTTTCTTTTTGTTCTGCACAATACCAAGCACATCTGTAAGCTCGTCAAACAGCGATATTGCAAAGGTTATCAAATTTTTTGAAGCTTTTCCGTCTGCTAATAGAGAGTTAATTTCTCTCGTAAGCTCAAAAATCGAGGACAATGCATCGGCAGTGTTTAAATCATCATCCATAGCAGTGATAAAATGCTCTCGATGAAGGTTTAGCTGTGTTTTTGAGGACTCATCATCTGCCCCGACATCGTCGATAGCGTTTTGCAGCGCAAAATCAAGATTTTCACGGCAATTGTAAAGTCTTTCTAGCGACGCTTTGCATGCTGTAATAATTTCTGTGTTGTAATTTATCGGAGAACGGTAATGTGAGGATATAAGCATATATTTAATCGGTTCATAGCCAAATTGCTCTGCGACGTCACGGACGGTAAAAAAGTTTCCGAGCGATTTAGACATCTTTTTGTTATCAACATTTATATAGCCGTTATGCATCCAATATTTTGCAAAAGCAGCATTATTGCAACACTCGCTTTGGGCAATTTCATTTTCGTGATGAGGGAAAATCAAATCTTGTCCGCCGCAGTGGATATCTATTGTCTCCCCAAGATAACGTCTTGCCATGGCTGAGCACTCAATATGCCAGCCTGGGCGTCCTTTACCCCAAGGTGCTTCCCACATCGGTTCGCCCGGTTTTGCGGATTTCCATAAAGCAAAATCAAGCGGATTTTCTTTGATTTCATCAACGGAAATTCGTGCGCCAGATTCCAAATCGTCAAGCGGTTGTTTTGAAAGCTTGCCGTATTCATCAAAAGATTTTGTGCGAAAATACACATCGCCCGTTTCAGTGGCATATGCATGGCCGTTTTCAATAAGTTTTGAGATAATCTCTATAATTTCATCCATGTTTTCGGTTGCACGAGGATGAATATCGGCTGCCAGAACATTTAGTCCAACGGCATCTTTTTTGTATTCTTCAATATAGCGCTCTGATATAGTTAAATAATCGGTGTTTTCAGCATTTGCCTTATTGATTATTTTATCGTCAATATCCGTAAAGTTCTGTACGAAGGTAACTTTATATCCGCGAAATTCCAAATAGCGGCGGAGGATATCGAATACACAAATTGGACGAGCGTTTCCGATATGAATATAATTGTAAACGGTAGGACCGCAGGCATAGATTTTAACTTCGCCTTCTATTAAGGGGATTAGCTCTTCTTTCATTCGTGTAAGCGTATTATATATTTTCATTATGAAGCCTTCTCTTTATTTATAGTAAATTAACCTAAAAACCGTACAGCCTTTTCGGACAATTTTCCGCTGCGCTGTGTTGTCGTCGTCGGAATCCGACAGGATTCCATCCTCCTCCGCCTTGCGCACCAAAAAATTGCCTTGCAAATTCAAGTAAATTTTTCAAGTTAATCGACTATATCTTTATTTTTTTCGTCTTGAAGATCGCTGATTTCTTTCTGGAGCTGATCGATGCGATATTCCAGCTTGCAAATCTGCTGAGCCACAGGGTCGGTAATATGAATCTGATCGAGCTGTTCATTTTTCATACCATTGATTCGCACAACCCTTGCAGGTACGCCAACAGCAGTGGCATTTTCGGGAACAGTGTCAAGCACAACCGCTCCTGCGGCAATTCGTACGTTATCGCCGACACGAAACGGTCCGAGCACTTTAGCTCCTGCGCCGATCATTACATTATTTCCGATTGTAGGGTGGCGCTTCCCATGGTCTTTTCCTGTGCCGCCCAAGGTCACGTTTTGGTAAATCGTGCAGTAATCACCGATTTCGGTTGTTTCTCCGATAACGACGCCCATACCGTGGTCAATAAACAATCCTTTTCCTATTTTTGCACCGGGATGAATTTCTATTCCTGTTTTTTTACGGGATCTTTGAGAAATGAACCGTGCAATAAATTTATGATTGTGTAAATAAAACCAGTGTGCCCGACGATAAGAACGAAGTGCTTTAAAGCCAGAATACAAAAAATACACTTCCAAACGGCTGCGAGCAGCGGGATCACGTTCCATAATAGAGTCAAGATCCAATTTCAATTGATTGAACATACTTTTCACTCCTTTCAAACTAATAAAAAAAGCCTCGCCCCAAAATAGGGACGAGGCATCGTTCTTAAAAATGCTCCGTGGTTCCACCCAAGTTCAGTATGCAAAGCATACCCTTAAGTACGGATTTGTAAGAAAAACCGTAAAACAGCCGATAACGGAGCCTAATCCGCACAAGGATACTTAAATCTTAGAATAAGATTTGTTCCCCTTGTGTGCTGACGAGTGCATTTCATCAAATGCGTCAAAATGATGCTTTCAGCTATTGCATCAATCTCTGAGTTTGCGCTGTTTTGACTACTTCTCTCGCTAAATCGCATGTAAACTATATTGCTATTATATACAATTAATCGGATATTGTAAACAACAAATTATCTATCGGAAAGAAAATGAAAATTTTGTTTTAAATAAATAAAACCTGAAATTAAGGTAAGTGCTGCAGAACTCCAAAGTAAAATGTTGTCCGTTATTTTTACAATGTATGTAAGCAAATTCAAATCAATGCAAAAAGGAAAAACATTGAGTGAAACGAGCCCTAAGAAAAAGTGAAAGGTCAATACGGAAAGGATTGCAACAATTTGACTTACGGTTTTTGCTTTTCCCCAGAAATTTGCCGCCACTACTGTTTGATTGTTTGAAGCGACAAGCCGAATTGATGTTACGGCGAGCTCACGAAACAGAATAATTATTACAATTACAGAATTTGTTATGCCGAGCTGAACAAAACAAATAAGTGCCGACATGACGAGTATTTTATCGGCAAGAGGATCGAGAAATTTACCGAAATCTGTTACCAAATCACGTTTTCTTGCGATTTTACCGTCAAGCATATCGGTAATTGATGCAGCAATGAAAATAATCAATGCCGTAAGAAAATTATATGGAGTATTTATAGCAAGCAATGCGAATACGAAGAATGGAACTAAAATCACGCGCAACAAAGTAAGCTTATTCGGTGTATTCAATTCTTCGCCGCCTTTCTGTCAGATCATTTCGCCAATCGGGTCGCCGTCAATTACATCGTTGATTTTAACTTCGACGAAATCGCCGGGGATTGGTTTTTTGTTATCGGTAGTGAAGAAAACTTTGCCGTCAACTTCAGGTGCATCTGCATAACTTCTGCCAAAATAGACTTTTGCCAATCTGTCATAGCCTTCTGTCAAAACAGTCAGCGTTTTTCCCAAAAGAGAACGATTGAATTCGTCCATAATAGTTTGAGCTTGATTCACAAGGATTTCCTGCCTACGGCTTTTCTCATCTTCAGGGATTTGATTTTCCATAACAGCCGCTTTTGTATCTTCTTCCTGTGAGTATGTAAAACAACCTGTGCGCTCAAAGCGGATGTCGTTTACAAACTCGGAAAGTTCCACAAAATTCTCTTCTGTCTCACCTGGGAACCCCGCAATGAAAGTGGTTCGCAGAACAACACCAGGGATTTTTGTGCGAATTTTATTAAGAAGAGCAGTCAGGATCTCTCTGCCGCCTTGGCGGTTCATTGCGTGCAAAATGTCTTTGTTGCAGTGTTGCAGCGGAATATCTATGTAATTCAGAATTTTTTCTTCCGACGCAATAAGACCTATTAATTCATCGGTAATTCTGTCGGGGTAGCAATATAATAAACGAATCCAGTGAATTTTTTCTATTTTGCATAGCTCACGCAGAAGCTCGGGAAGCATTAGTTTTCCGTAAATGTCTTCGCCGTAGCGTGTTGTATCTTGTGCTATTACAAGCAGTTCCTTCACGCCGTTTTCAGCAAGATTTTTTGCTTCTTCGATTATGCTTTCCATCTTTCGGCTGCGAAAACGACCACGGATCAATGGTATTGCACAATAACTGCAACAGTTATCGCACCCGTCGGCAACTTTTAAATAAGCAAAAGCCTGAGGAGTTGTTTGCAGGCGGCCGCCATCTAAAGGCATAAGTGTTTTTTGCGGGAAACATTCAGTCTTTTCGCCATTAAGAGCTTTTTGCACCACGGAAACAATATCATTATTTGCTCCAATACCGATAACGGCATCAACCTCATAAAGTTCTTTAAAAATTTCCTTCTGATATCTTTCAGCAAGGCAACCCGTAACAATAATCGCCTTGATTCGACCTTCTTTTTTTAGCTTTGCAAGCTCAAGAATTTCGTCAATGCTTTCTGTTTTTGCAGATTCAATAAAACCGCAGGTGTTTACGATTACTGCATCGCCATCAGCTTCATCGGCGACAATTTCATAGCCGTTCTCTTTTAATTTATAAAGCATCATTTCGGCGTCTACGCGGTTTTTTGCGCAGCCAAGACTTACAAGTCCGATTTTTTCCATTTAACATTTCCTATTCTACATATTAGCATAATGAAATTTAAAACATTGTCTAAATGTGTTGCCAGACAGTCAAAAAGGTCGCACAAAAAAAGAAATGCGACCGATTATTCTTCTGTTTCTTCATAAGTTCCGCAGTCGTTTAAAGCAGATTTAATATCGCCCCAACGGTAACCCATACGCTGCAACGCCGCTACTGTTCGTTTAAGCAATTTTTCGTCTCCGAATTTTCCTGCGAATTTCGTTTCTAAGAGCGCTGTAATTTGCTCTTTAGGCTCAGGGCAGATTTCCTCAATAATATCTCGGGCAACATCACGTGCTATTCCTTTTTGCATAAGCTTATATTCCGCTGCGGAAGCGGAAAGCTTTTTTGTTAGAACCAGCTCTCTTGCATAACGTTTAGCGTACTCTTCGTCGTTAACAAGACCCATTTCTTCCATGCGTTCTGCGGCTTCCAAAGCGCTTTTTTCATCGCACGTACGGCGGATTTTTGTTAAAAGCTCTTTTTTGGTATGATCTCTATATGTAATAAGATACAGCGCCTTTTCCTTTGCACGGTGAAGGTTTGATGCCTCAATTAATTCATGCAGCTGTTCGTCATCAAGAATAGAGCCTTCTTTAATGCGGTTTTCAAGAAGCGTTGTTGTATCAAGCTGCATAGCATATTCGCCGTCAATATACAAGGCACTCATGCCTTTTCGGCGTTTTTCAATGCCGGTTATTGTCATTATTCTTCAACCATAATGTCAATATTTGCAGGTTTAGCAGATGTTTTTACAGCTTGATTCTCTTTAGCAGCAGGAGCTACGGCTGCCGATGATTTTGCACCGTTAGGCAATGCATTTGCACCTCTTATTTTATCGAGATGCGTCATAAGCTCGGCTTCAACCTTGGATGCAAGCTCCTTGTCGTTTTTAAAAAGTTCTTTTACGTTGTCACGGCCTTGCCCAAGGCGTGTTTCTCCAAAAGAGAACCATGCGCCGCTTTTTTGCACAATATCGGCTTTAACGGAAAGATCAAGAAGCTCACCCTCACGAGAGATACCCTGACCGTACATAATATCGAATTCAGCCTCTTTAAAAGGAGGTGCAATTTTATTTTTAACTACCTTTGCTCTGGTGCGGGAACCGATCATTTCGGTGCCGTTTTTCAAAGTTTCTATTCTGCGAATATCAATTCGAACCGAAGAATAGAACTTAAGTGCACGTCCGCCCGGAGTGACCTCGGGATTTCCGTAGGAAACGCCGACCTTTTCACGCAGCTGATTTATAAAAATAGCAACACAATTTGATTTTGAAATTGCGCCTGCAAGTTTTCTTAAAGCCTGAGACATTAAACGAGCCTGCAATCCAACGTGGGTATCGCCCATTTCGCCGTCGATTTCGGCACGTGGGACAAGTGCGGCAACGGAGTCCACAACGATAACATCAATGGCTCCCGAGCGAATAAGGGCTTCGGTGATTTCCAATGCCTGTTCGCCCGTATCTGGCTGTGAAACAAGCAAAGAATCAATATCCACACCCAATGCGCTGGCATAAACAGGGTCCAGGGCATGTTCTACGTCAATAAATGCAACATTGCCACCGTTTTTCTGACCTTCGGCAATGCAGTGAAGCGAAAGTGTGGTTTTACCTGAAGATTCAGGTCCGTATATTTCAACGATTCTTCCTCTTGGCAGTCCGCCAATACCCAAAGCGATATCAAGTGAAAGTGAGCCTGTAGAAACAAAGCCAACATTCATGGCTTCGTTTTGTCCCAGACGCATGACAGCACCTTTTCCAAATTGTTTTTCTATTTGAGAAAGTGCCGTTTCCAGGGCTTTATTCTTATCAACTGCCATGATTTATACTTCCTTTCGTTCGCAGGGGTTGTCTGAAATTCTTGTATAATTATAAAGCAAAATAAAGTGAAAAGCAATAGAAATTAAAAATTTTCGAACATTTGTTTGTGAAATTAATTCTCTTTACATAGTTAATGAACTTGAAATGTACATGGATTTGCGAGGCGATTTTTTGATGCGCAAGGCGGATGAGGATGGAATCCTGTAGGATTCCGACGAGGACAACACAGCGCAGCGGAAAATAGTCCGCTAAGGCGGTACGGGTTTCAAGTTCATTAACTATATTATGTTCATTGAAATATCAAAGGCTTTTACAGAATGAGTAAGTGCGCCTACTGAAATTATGTCAACTCCTGTTTTTGCAACGGCTTCTATGGAATCAAGTGTGATTCCGCCAGAAGCTTCCAAAATTGCTTTACCGCTTGTAATTTTAACGGCTTCCGCCATAGTGTTAAGGTCCATGTTGTCGAGCATAATAACATCTACCTTTGCACTGAGCGCCTCTTTTAATTCTTCTAAATTTCGAACTTCCACTTCAATCTTTACCATGTGCCCTAAATGTTTTCTAAGCGCTTCAACAGCGTTTGTAATACCGCCGCCAGCATCAACATGGTTGTCCTTAAGCATGGCTGCGTCAGAAAGATTAAAGCGATGGTTTTTCCCTCCGCCGACAGTTACAGCGTATTTTTGAAGTGCTCTGAGACCAGGAAGTGTTTTTCTTGTATCGGCAATTGATGCGCTGGTTTTGGCAACACGCTTTACACACTCGTTTGTAAGAGTAGCGATACCGCTCATATGCTGGATGAGATTCAGGGCAGTACGTTCGCCTTTTAAAAGTGTTCTGGTTTTTCCGCTGATTTCCATAATGATATCGCCATTTTCCAGGAAATGGCCATCATGCTTTAAAATATCTACAGAAATATCGGAATCTAAAAGCTCGAAAACTCGAGCAGCTATTTCTGCACCGCACAGTACTCCGCTTGCTTTAGCTCTCATAACAGCCTTGCTTGTTTGATTTACGGGAATCAAATAATCTGTTGTAGTGTCAATGTAGTTAATATCTTCCAAAAGTGCGGTTTTAATAATATCATCAATGTAAAAGCTGTTAAGTCTCATATTTCTTGCGCCTCCTGTAAAATAATACTTGCTACTGTCGCAAGACTGCGGGCTTCCACAAAGTTTTCGTCAATTTCATATCCGCCTGTAATAAGCTGATTTAAAATTTCTTCAATTCGCTTTAGTGAGCTTTTAAAGTTTTCAGGTTTTGGCTCAACAAAATACGTTTCCTGCATAATTTTGCGAATTTCCGTGCGAATACCGCTCGGCAAAGCTTGTCCGTCAAGCGAAATACTTTGAGACGGTGCGTCCAAGGGTTTTCTGCCCTGTTTACTGATTTTATCCATAATATCGTAAGCTGCACGGCGTGAAAATACCAATGCTTCCAACAGCGAATTGCTTGCCAGACGGTTTACGCCGTGAACGCCTGTGTGAGAGCATTCGCCTGCGGCATAAAGATTTTCCACCGAGGCTCTGCCAAAAAGGTCAACGTCAATTCCGCCCATAAGATAATGCTGGCAAGGGAACACAGGAATTTTATCTCTTGTCATATCAAAGCATTCTTGCAGACAGCGCTCATAAATCATAGGGAATCTGGTTTTTATGAAATGAGCGTTTTTATGAGTAATATCCAAATAGAAATCATTACTTCCTGTTTTGGCGGCTTCACGAATAATCGCATGAGATACCACGTCACGAGGAGCAAGCTCCAGGCGCTCGTCGTAATCCTGCATAAAACGCTTTCCAAAGCAATTAAGAAGATAAGCGCCCTCGCCACGCACTGCTTCGCTTATTAAAAAGCGCTCACGGTCATTTTCGGAGGCAAAAGCTGTGGGATGAAATTGAACCCAGCTTAAATGTTTGATATTTGCGCCAAGCATGTAAGCAAGCGTGATACCGTCGCCAGTTGCAATTTTGGAATTTGTCGTAAATTCGTATACCCTGCCTATTCCGCCTGTAGCTAGAATACAGAATCGTGCGGAAACGTTTATGGCAGAGTCTTTAATTAAGATGCTTGAGATAAAGCCATTTTCGATTTTATCAAGCTTATAAATCATTGCATTTTCCGCAATGTCAATATTCTTTTTAGCTTTAACCGCACATAATAGCCTGTCGACAATTGCTTTTCCCGTGGAATCTTTATGATGAACAATACGGTGGCGCGAATGTCCTGCTTCAAGACCCATTAAAAGCTCGCCATCTTCATCAACATCAAAGTCAACGCCCATTTCCTTGAGCTTTATTACATCGTCAGGGCCCTCTGAGACAAGCACCTCAATAGCAGCTGGATTATTTTTGTATTGACCTGCAATTAAAGTATCGGCAATATGAAGTTTAAAATTATCGTGGCTTTTGTCAAGTACTGCGGCAACACCGCCCTGAGCCAGCGAGCTGTTTGAAAGAGTCAGCTCTCGCTTGCTTAGAAGAAGTACGCTGAATTCCTTGGGGAATTGAAGCGCAGCATATAACCCGGCGGCACCTGTACCGGCAATTATGACGTCGTATTCTGATTTCATAACTTCCATCCTTTGAATAACATAAAATATATTTTACCATATTTGGGTCGAAGAATAAATAGTTTGATTTGAAATTTTTTGCTACAAATGCAAAAAAGAAAGATTAAATATTATGATTGACGAACGCCTTGAAATGGCATACTATTGTAATGATGTAAAACTGTCTGAATGGAGACAAATTGAATGGAATTATATGACAACGAAATAAAAATACAAAGAGCATTGCTTGTAAGCGTTGATACAGGCGAATATGATGCGGAAGCCTCTGTTGCGGAACTTCGTGAACTTACAAAAAGTGCAGGAGCAGAGACAATTGCAGTATTGTCGCAAAAGAAAGACAAGCCCGACCCTGCAACTTGTGTGGGCAGCGGAAGGCTTTTGGAAATTGCGGAATTCTGCAAAAATAATGAAATAGATCTTGTGATTTTTGATTGCGAACTGACACCTACGCAAATTCGCAATATTGAAAAAGAAACTGATACTCGTGTTATTGACAGAACAATGCTGATTCTTGATATTTTTGCATTACGTGCAAAATCCAAAGAGGGAAAGCTTCAGGTTGAGCTTGCACAGCTGAAATATATGCTGCCTAGACTCACTGGTAAAGGTGTAGAGATGTCAAGGCTTGGCGGAGGTATCGGTACACGAGGCCCCGGAGAAACAAAGCTTGAAACCGACAAACGTCATATTCACAGAAGAATGGAAACGCTTAAAGAGCAGCTTAGGGACGTTGAGCATCATCGCCAAGCGCTTCGCCGCCGCAGGAAAAAGGATGATGTCATTACAGCTGCAATTGTGGGCTATACAAATGCGGGGAAATCCACGTTAATGAACAATCTAACACAGGCAGGTGTACTGGCTGAAGATAAGCTTTTTGCTACTCTCGACCCTACATCAAGAGCGCTTAAGCTGCCAAACGGAATTTCGGTCATGCTTATCGATACAGTCGGTCTTGTGCGCCGCCTGCCTCATCATCTTGTCGAAGCGTTTAAATCCACACTTGAAGAAGCAGCGGAAGCGGATATAATCTTAAATGTTTGCGATGCAAGCAGCTGTGAAGCCCAGCTTCATCTTCAGGTAACAAGAGAACTTTTGGAATCGTTAGGATCGAAAAGCCCGTTGATTCCTGTGCTCAACAAGTGTGATCTTGTAGAGGGGATTCATGATATCCCCATGATCGGCAATGCCGTGCGTATCAGCGCAAAAACAGGCGAAGGTATTAGCGGTTTGCTTTCCGCAGTTGAAAACAACCTTCCAATAAAAACAAGAAGGGTGGAACTTTTGCTGCCGTTTGGCGAAGCATCACTTTTAGCTCAGATACGACGTGACGCAATTTTACTGAGCGAAGAATATTTGCCGGAAGGCGTTAAAGTCGCCGCTGTGGTTGATGAATTCCTTTGGTCAAAGACGAAACAATATTTAGTCAATTAAACTGAAAACGGTACAGCCTTATCGGACTATTTTCCGCTGCACTGTGTTGTCCTCGTCAGAATCCGACAAGATTCCATCCTCCTCCGCATAGCAAATCAAAAAATCGCCTCGCAAATCCACGTACACTTTTCAAATTAATCGACTATATTATTTAGCCCTTTTCAAAACGCAGAAAATTTGATATAATAAATGCAATTTAAATAAGTATATTACTTAAAATAAATATAAAATTATTAACAGAGTTTAAGAGGAATCCGATTCATGAGAATGAGACGAAAACCCTGGGCAAGACCGGAACTTGCCGAATGTCCTTTTTTTATCGATACTCCGATTGAAAACCGCGGTAAATGGGCAGATGCCTTTCAAAATAAAACGGACCTGCATGTTGAACTGGGTTGTGGAAAAGGAAGCTTTGTGTCGGCAACGGCACTTAAAAATCCGAACATAAATTATCTTGCGATTGATATTAAAAGCGAAGTGCTTGCTGTCGGCAGGCGTACAATTGTAAAGCAGTTTGAAGCATCCAAACGGGAAATCATAAATATTCTTCTTACGGCTTTCGATATTGAACGAGTTGACGAGATACTGTCAAAAGAAGATAATATTAAAAGATTTTACATAAATTTCTGTAATCCATGGCCTAAGGGGAAGCATCAAAAGCGCAGGCTTACGTTTCCTCGCCAACTTAATAAATATCGTGAATTTCTTGCCGATGGCGGAGAAATTCGTTTTAAAACAGATGATCTTCCGCTTTTTATCGACAGTCTCGACTATTTTGCGGAATGCGGGTTTGATGTTATATATAAAACGAATGATCTTCATAAAAGCGATGTTTCCGATAATATCATGACCGAACATGAAATCATGTTTTCAAACGAGGGCATACCGATTAATTATTGCATTGCGGTAAAACGTTAATTTTTTATAAAGTGATTTTCTTTTTAATATGAGATAAAGGGGGTAATTCGTTGAAAAACAAGATATTTTTGTTTTCGTTAATACTAACGGTAATGATTGCGTTTTCAGGCTGTTCTTCAACGGGTTTCGGCAATGAAGACATTATGCAGCCCCCTAAACCAACGGGCGATAAGGCTCAAATCCAGCAGATTGTAGAAAACAAAACAAGTCGAAACTATTCGCTTGTTTATCCGCAAAAAGGCGATAACCGTTCGGCGATTATCGTAAAAGATCTTACTGGTCACGGAGATGATGAAGCGATTGCCCTTTATCGAGTAGGCGGCGACTCAACGAAAACGCATGTGCTTTTTATTCATAAAAAAGACAGCACATGGGTATATCAAAGCGATTTTATAATTGCTAGTACAGATGTTGAGCGTGTATGCTTTGCAGACGTGAACGGTGACGGAGAACTTGAAATTTTAGTTGGATACAGCATATTCAATACAGCGGCAAATCAGTTATATGCTTATTTTGAAAACGGAAAAACTATTCAGCAGATAAAGGTCGGCGACGAATATT
>JAUZPX010000054.1 GCA_030705695.1 Bacillota bacterium | reverse complement strand
TTGGATATATACCTGTTACATCTACACCGGGTGCGGTAAAAGAAGGAGTAATCAGAGGTATCCTTGTCGGTCCCCATGATGATGATGCATACAAGCTTCCGTCTGCACTGCTAAACGCTCCGATAGCCATTGCACCTATCGCTACCGCCGGAATAACAACTGTGTTTTTTGGTTCAGGAGACAAAAATTCAACTTCAGGATCAACAAGACCTGTAACAGGCAGCCACATATTATATGTTCCGTCAACAATCAAATCGACAAAAACTGTTATCTTCCATATTCCCGGGGTTGGATCAATAATCTTAATAATTGACAACTGACTTAACGTGCCTAACGCAGAAGGAAAAACAAACTCAATATCAATACGTGCTTTTTCAAGAACAAGCTTTGACTGAAAATGAGTTCCTGCTTTGAATGGAATACGCCCACTGGATTCACCGGTCGGTGAAGTAAGCGAAACAGATACTTTATCGGAAGAATAATTCCATAAGCTTATATATATTGAATTTCCGTTTTTTCCTGCTTTTAATTCAACCTCAACAAAGTCTCCTGTTTTTGCAAGCATTCCTTGTACATGATGTTTCATGTTGCTTTCATTTCCGGCAGCTAAACTTAATCCTAGAAAATGTATGCTGGATATTCTTGATATGTATGAATTTAAAATACCAAGTCCGTCGTGGTTTCCCAAATTTGTTCCCACACTAATACATATCGCAACCGGGCGACCTAATGAATGTGCTTTTTCAAGAATATAGTTAATCCCTAACATTAAATCACTGGATTCATAAACATTTTCCTGATTTGACGGAACTAAAAAGTAATCCAAGTAAAACTGTCTGGCTTTTCTTAGCTTAACAATTATTAATTCCGAGTCGGGTGCTACCCCTATATACTCATTATCTTCTAGGCTTGCTGCCGTAGCGGCTAAAAATGTACCGTGCCCGACTGTATCCCGTGTGGGAACAACACTAAACGGATTTTTTGATTTTAAAGCCTCGTTTATCTGTGCATTGTTATATTCAGCTCCGAATAAATAACCATTTGGTGCTTTTCCTTTTATCGTCTGATCCCATATATACTGAATTTTACTTGTTCCGTTTTCATAAATAAAAGCTTTGTTCGTATAGTCAATACCGGTGTCAATAAAACCAATCAGGACGCCTTTTCCTTTTAAATCAAGATAAGGTTGGTTCTGAACTTTATTTATGCCGGCAGCTTGTAAATCCTGCTGCCCCATTAACGTCATAACAAATGGAAATACATTTACTGTACTTTCGCCTGTTTCGTCTAATATTCTTTGCAAATCATCTTTTTGAATATAAATTACTGCATAATCCAGGAGAACTTTACCGACTCGAATATACGGTCTTTGTTTTATAAGATCTTCAATGGTTTCATCATAAGCCACTAAAATATCAATAACATTCGGAAGCTGAATAAATTCTTCTAAAGGCATGTTTTCTGTGGGATTTTGATTATCCATTTATTTTCCCCCCATAAAAACTTTTTAATATATAATTATTATATATTAGTGAATTGTTTTTTAGGGCTGAAACAGATAGTATCGATTATTACCCCAAAAATTGTTGTTTAATTATATGCACATCAATTGAATAAAATAATTAGCATTTAAAGACAAACTAACAAAAAAACACGCCTCGGGATAACCCGACAGCGTGTTTAATTTAGCCTTCATAAGTCTTTAGTATACTTTCGGCAATTGATCTTTTTGTCTCTCTTAAATTCATTGCCTGCTTTTCGATATATTTATGAGCCTCTACTTCACTCATTTTCAAATATTCAATCAAAATACATTTAGCACGGTCAACCAATCGAATATCTTCAATCTTTTGCTGAAGCTTTTTGTTTTGGTCATTTAACATTTTAAGTTTATTAGACACCGTACCTGCAAGCCGTAATGTATTCATAAGGACTTGCCTGCTAACAGGTTTTGTTACGGTAAATACCCCAACAGAATCCATCTTTGCAGAAACAACATCAAATAAATCTTCTTTTACAACTAGAATAACTTGTACCGAGCTATATGAAATAATATTTTTTGCTAAACGATCTCCAAACTCATCGGCAAGCGGTGCATTTATAATACATAAATCAAAATCATGTTCCGAAAAATATTTCTGTGCTTCTTCAGATGTTCCAACAGAAAAAATCTGATTGTAATTGTTTTGCTTTAGAATTTCATAGAAATATTCCGCACCTTTTTCCGTACCGGAAACAATTAAGGCTCCATCCAAAATATCGCCGCCCTTAGTTTCTATCTGACAGATTAGTTGTGTGTATAAAGAGTTTTATAAGGATTTTTTGCATTTGGCTTTAATATAAAGAATTTATCTTTAATCAGACTATCAAAATCCAAATTAAAAATTGTGCAATATTCCTTAAGGTTTCCTGCCATTTCGTTTTTATCTTCATCTGTTGCAACAGCAGCAATTACCTGCTTTGGCAATGTATCTGGAAGTTTGTCTGCTCTTATGAATACCTTTCCACCGTGCATTCCTGTTCCCAAGAAATCACCGGCTGCAGGTTTTCCTTCATTCAAACCAAGAACAATAATCATTCCACCTGCAAGATATTCTGCAAGAAAGCTACCAACGCCTCCTCCAATAATGATAACAGGCTTCTTCTCTTTATATTCTTTCATGTGTATGCCTGTACGATACCCGGAATTACCTTTTACATAAATTTTCCCTCCGCGCATACCATATCCGAGCGCATCACCGACATTTCCGTTAATAATAATAGTACCATCATTCATCGTGTCGCCTACAGCGTCTTGTGCATTGCCGTTGACTGTTATATTCGAACCGTCAAGATAAGCACCGAGAGCATTACCTGGAGTTCCGTTAATCGTAAGATTAATACCTGAACGTCCGCTTGCTATAAAACGCTGACCGAAACAATTTGAAATAACGATATCGCCACTACATGCCTTGATTTTATCGTTCAGATCACGAAAGTGCAGATTTTCTGCGTTAATCGTATTCATCTTTTTAATCCTCCCAGCTTTTCCTCACGTACTTCTCTTCCAAATGCCATGAGGCCGGGATTCTCGCAAATGAGGGTAAAATCGATTGTAGAAAGCGGCGTTTTTTCGCGAATTAAGCTTGTATATATACCTGCTTTTTTAATATTTTCAATTAAAATATAGCCTTTTAGCAAGTCATCTTTATAAAACAGTTTTTTGTAACCGTCATGAAGATCTTCATAAACTTCACCGTCGTATGTTCCTGCGGTTATGATATGCAAACCGAAGAATCCGATAGCATTCATAGGAATTGCTTTATCAAACACGCAAGCCTCACCTGCCATGTTTTTACCGGCACATTCACCCTGCATATAAGCGTTCGGAAGCAAAGCAAGAATTCTGTTTTGTCCGATTGAAATATCCATACCTTCTGTGCAGTCGCCTGCGGAATAAATATCGGGGATAGATGTTTCCATACGCTCATTAATTACAATACCACGGTTGACTTCGCCGCCTGCATCTTTTACAAGCTGCGTATTCGGGCGAACACCGACAGCCAAAACAAGAACATCAAAATCAATTGTTCCGCCGCTTTTTAGTAAAGCGGTTTTTTCTGTGAATTTCTGTACGCTGTCGCCAAGTTTGAACACAACTCCCTTGCTCTCAAGATGCTTCTGTACAATTGCAGAACCTTGAGTATCAAGGATACTTGAAAGAATGTTCGGAGCTAAATCTATAACAGTAATATTTGCAACTTTTGCATGAATACCCTCGGCGCATTTTAAGCCGATAAGACCTGCACCGACGATAAGCACTTTAGAGTCAGAAGTTAAAGCAGAATCAAGAGCTTTTGCTTCATCAAGCGTCATAAACGAAAATTTGTTTTTAACGCTGTCAAGTCCGTCCATCGGTGGTACAAACGGAGAAGAACCTGTTGACACTAAAAGTTTATCGTAAGAAATGCTTGTATTGTCATCCAAAGTAACAGTTTTCTTTTTACTGTCTATATTTGTAACAGTTTTTGAAAACAAAGTTTTACAGTTGTTTTTCTCATAAAAATCGTCCGGGCGATATTTCATGCGCTGCTCATCTGTTTTTCCAAGCAATAAATAAGAAATCAGCGGCCTGGAATATGTATGATGAGACTCGTTGCTTATGATTGTAATTTCGCCTTTTTTATCAACTTGACGGATTCCCTCTACTGCGCCGATTGCCGCTGCAGAGTTTCCGATAATTACATATTTAATCATACTTATCTCTCCTCAAACACAATTGCGGCATTTGGACATCCCTGTACGCACTTTGGGATACCGTCGTGCGTTTTCATGCAAAGTTCACACTTTTGCACAACGCCTTCTTCAGACGGTGCAACAGCACCAAACGGACAGCTCAAAATGCAGGTGTAGCATCCGATACATTTGTTTTTATCAATAGTTATAACGCCGTCATTTATCGTCAAAGCGCCTGTAATACAACCTTTGACGCAAAGCGGCTCGTCACAATGTCTGCAAGATACGGCAAAATAAATGCCATTGTTTTCTTCAACCTGAATGTTAGGATGAATTTTAATATCTTTCAGTGCACGTGCCATATCTGTTTCGTCGGAATTGGCGAAAGCACAATTATATTCACATAAATGGCAGCCTAAGCACCATTTTTCATTGACATAAACCCGTTTCATATTTTGTGTCTCCTTATTCCCCGGCATGCTTGATACCGAGAATCTCAAGCTCTTTTTCGTTTAAACCCACACCACGGAGCATAAGTCTGTTGCCTCTGAGGCTTTCAATGGAATTGATTCCCATTCCACCCATCATCTCCATGATTTCGTGATTCCATGCTTCAAGCAGATTCACAAGACGCTTATATCCGATATTCGGATTGAGTCGTTTTACAAGCTCAGGAACCTGTGTTGCAATACCCCAGTTGCATTTGCCGCCGTGGCAGCTTCTGCACAAATGGCAACCAAGAGCAAGTAAAGCGGCCGTTCCGATATAAACACTGTCGGCACCAAGAGCAATTGCTTTAAACACATCAGAACTGCTTCTGATACTTCCGCCGACAACAAGAGAAACATTGTCACGGATTCCTTCATTTCTAAGGCGAGCATCAACAGAGGCAAGAGCCAATTCAATTGGAATACCTACATTATCACGAATACGTGTCGGAGCAGCACCCGTGCCGCCTCTGAAACCGTCGATAGCAATAATATCAGCACCGCTTCTAGCAATACCGCTTGCAATAGCCGCTACATTATGTACAGCAGCAATTTTAACGATAATCGGTTTTTTATAATCGGTTGCTTCTTTTAATGAAAAAACAAGCTGACGTAAATCTTCAATTGAATAAATATCGTGGTGAGGTGCAGGAGAAATAGCATCGCATCCCTCAGGAGCCATACGTGTTCTGGAAACGTCACCAACAATTTTTGTACCTGGTAAATGTCCGCCGATACCTGGTTTTGCACCCTGACCCATTTTAATTTCAATAGCTGCGGCAGTATTTAAATAATCTTTATGTACGCCGAAACGTCCGGATGCAACCTGTACGATAGTATTTTTGCTATATTTATAAAAATCTTCGTGAAGTCCGCCTTCACCTGTATTATAATAAGTACCGAGCTCTTCCGCAGCACGAGCAAGTGATTCATGAGCATTATAGCTTATAGAACCGTAACTCATAGCTGAAAACATTATAGGAAGAGCAAGCTTTAAATGCGGTGTAAGGTTATTTATGAGATTACCTTTTTTATCACGTTCAATCTTATGAACAGTGCTTCCAAGGAACATACGTGTTTCCATCGGCTCACGCAAAGGATCGATTGATGGATTTGTAACCTGAGACGCATTTAAAAGAATTTTATCAAAATAAATCGGATACGGCTCAGGATTTCCCATACTTGAAAGTAAAACGCCGCTGTTTTCCGCCTGGAGGAAAACCTCTTTCATTGTCTTTTGATTCCAGTTATTATTCAGTTTAAAGGTGTTATCGCTTTTTACGATTTTCAATGCCTTTGTCGGACAAAGAGAAACGCATCTTTGGCAATTAACACAATTTGCATCGTTACTTGTCATTTTATTCAATTGTTCAACATAGCTGTGAACATTGTTTGCACATTGACGCTCACAAACACGACATGTAATACATCTGTCGTTGTTACGTGCAACTTCATATTCAGGGTAAAAATAATCGATTGCCATTATGAATTTCCTCCATTCAGGGTTACAATTACCGGCTCTCCGCCACTGGGAGCCCATACTTTATCGAGATTCGGCTGAATTCTGCGAATAGCCGACTCCTCACTGGCAACATAGACCATATCGTCTTTTTCGCCGACAACCATCGAGCGAAGCTTTAATCTGTCGTTTAATGCCATCATTCCGCCTTCAAAACCGACTAAAATAGAAAACGGTCCTGTAATTAGCTGTGAAGAGAACATGTTACGTAGATATTCATGTGTTTCTCTTTCTTTTTTAGGCATGTTATCGATAATCTGCCAGAACGGAGCAGCAACAACAGAGGCAATTTCTTCATAGGTTAGACCCATTTTACGGTGAAGATAATCAATTATATATGTAATTACTTCTGTATCTGTCTGCAATGTACATTTGTAGCCGTACATTTCAATCGCACGGCGGTTAGCATCATAAGAAGAAATCTCACCGTTATGTACAACCGAATAATCGAGCAGCGCAAAAGGATGAGCACCGCCCCACCAGCCTGGAGTATTCGTCGGATATCTTCCGTGAGCTGTAAAGCAATAACCGTTGTATTCCTCAAGCTTATAAAAACGTCCTACATCTTCCGGGAACCCTACGGCTTTGAAAGAACCCATGTTTTTTCCGCTGGAAAAAACATAAGCTCCGCTAATATTTGTATTAACATGAAAGACAGTTCTAACAACATACTCTCTTTCATCTAATTCCATACTCTCAAGCTTTGACGGCAGCGGAACCATAAAATAGCGCCATATTAAAGGTGCATCGGAAATTCCGGGCACTTTACGTGTCGGTATTTCTGAAAGACAGACAACATCAAAGCATTCCTCTAAATATTTTTCGCACTCTTTTTTAGATTCAGTATTGTCGTAAAAAACATGAAAAGCATAAAAATCCTTGTATTCCGGATAAATTCCGTATGCGGCAAAACCGCCGCCCAAACCGTTACTGCGGTCGTGCATTATTTCAATCGAATTGATAATATCTTCTCCGTTGAACGTTTTGCCTGATTTTGAAAACATTCCTGAAATAGCACATCCGGACGGAATCCTTACTTGACCCTCTTTTAACATAATAGGTTAACCTCCAAAACAAATAACAGCCATCAAGCCTAATATTCAAATAATTAATAATTTATGCAAATCCATGCAAAAAAATAAATTAGAATATACAAACATGAATGCCCATATTTTCAACTAATATTGTAAACTATCGTCATTTTATTGTCAAGAATTTTGCAAGTTTAAAAGCATATTCTATCATTTTACATAACATTTTGACATTATTTGCATTAAAATATCGGTTTTTTTACATTGTTTATTCATATTTGAAATTTCAAGTTGCATTTTTATGGTATTTTATTAATCATGTACTTGACAATTAAATTTTTGCATGCTATAATTCATAACAAAAAGTCAAGCAATGGCGCTGGGGACTTTTGTCCTTAGGGCCATTTTTATTTTTTTTTTATTTTATTTTACTGATGAAAGGAAAATGAAACATGAGCGACATTCCAAGCTTATTTGGCAGCATGGTGTTTAATGAAACTGTCATGCGCGAAAAACTCCCAAAAGATATTTATAAAGCGTTAAAAAGCACAATCTCAAGCGGCAAGACACTTGACATTCAAGTAGCCAATGTTGTTGCAAGCGCTATGAAAGATTGGGCACTTGAAAAAGGTGCTACACATTTTACCCATTGGTTCCAACCAATGACAGGCATTACTGCCGAAAAACACGATAGCTTTATCTCTCCGACAAAAGACGGAACTGTTATTATGGAATTTTCCGGTAAAGAGCTTGTAAAAGGCGAGCCGGATGCTTCCAGCTTCCCTTCAGGCGGCTTACGTGCTACTTTTGAAGCCAGAGGCTATACTGCATGGGATCCTACTTCCTATGCATTCGTAAAAGAAGGCACTCTTTACATCCCGACAGCTTTCTGTTCTTACAGCGGCGAAGTACTCGATAAAAAAACACCGCTTCTTCGTTCAATGGAAGCAATTGATAAACAAGCCCTTCGTATTTTAAAGCTCTTTGGCAACACAGATGCTACACGCGTAACATCAACTGTAGGTCCTGAGCAAGAATACTTCCTCATTGATAAAGAAATGTTCTTAAAGCGCCCTGACTTAATTTACTGCGGAAGAACACTTATCGGTGCTCGTCCTCCGAAAGGTCAGGAAATGGAAGACCATTATTTCGGTGCTATCAAGCCAAGAGTTGCAGCTTTCATGAAAGAATTGGATGAAGAGCTCTGGAAGCTCGGCATCTATTCAAAAACAAAGCACAACGAAGTTGCTCCGGCTCAGCACGAAATTGCTCCTATCTTCACAACAACAAATATTGCAACCGACCATAACCAGCTCACAATGGAGCTTCTTAAGAGCGTTGCTAACAAACACGGCTTGGCATGTTTGCTTCACGAGAAACCATTTGCAGGCGTAAACGGAAGCGGCAAGCACAACAACTGGTCTCTTTCAACAAATAAAGGCGCAAACCTTCTTGAGCCTGGTGATACACCTTCTGAGAACGCACAATTCTTGCTGTTCTTGACTGCTGTTATCAAAGCTGTTGATGAATATCAAGATTTACTCCGTCTTACTGTTGCTAGTGCAGGAAACGACCACCGTCTTGGTGCTAACGAAGCACCTCCTGCTATCATCTCCATGTTCTTGGGCGATGAGCTGACTGCAATTTTAGATTCAATCGAAGCTGGCACAGACTATGAAGATAAAGGCAAGACCTTTATGGGCGTAGGCGTAAAAGTACTTCCGCATATTCCTAAAGATACAACCGATCGTAACAGAACATCTCCGTTTGCATTTACAGGAAACAAATTCGAGTTCAGAAGCCCGGGTTCATCTTTCTCTGTTGCTGGTCCAAACTTTGTTCTTAATACAATCGTAGCAGAAGCTCTTGAACAATTTGCTGATGAATTAGAAAACAGCAAAGACTTTAAAGTTGATTTGGCAAAACTCATCAAGAAGACAGTTAATGAACATAAGAGAATTATCTTCAACGGCAACAACTATGCTCCTGAGTGGGTTGACGAAGCTAAGAAGAGAGGCCTTTTGAACCTCCCAACCACACCGGAAGCTTTACCACGTTTCATTGAAGAAAAGAACATTAAGCTCTTTGAGAAGCATGCTGTTTTATCACGTACTGAAATTCATTCCCGTTATGAAATCATGATGGAAAATTATTGCAAGACAATTCACATTGAGGCACTTGCAATGATCGATTTAATACAAAAGGAAGTTATTCCGTCTGTATTGTCTTATCAGAACGAGCTTGTTCGCTTACTTAAAAATAAGAAAGAAATCGGCTTGGATATCAGCAACACAATGGACGAGAAACTCTTAAGCAAAATTGCAAAACTTACAGATTGCTTAAGCACAGCTCTCGAAGATTTAAAGAATGCTGTTATCGAAACAAAAGAGCATACAGAAACTCTTGATTGTGCTAAGTTTTATCGTGAATCTGTATTCCTTAAGATGCAGAATCTTCGCGGTATTGCTGATGAGCTTGAAACACTCGTTGCAAAGAAATATTGGTCACTCCCCACATACGGCGAAATTCTTTACAGTGTACAGTAATTTAATATACTGTTTTGCACCTCCGAGTTATTCGGAGGTGCTTTTTTTATAAATAATATTTCTACCATATGATTGCTTGACAAATAATGCATTCTATGCTAGCATAATAAGTAATATTTCAAGGAGATAATTATGAATACTTTTACTGTTTCCAATGAATACAACAAATATTTTTATTTTTACTTTTTTAACAAGTTTAAAAAGGTTTGTGTTTTCATTGCAAAAACGAATAGTTAACTTCTCGAAATATAAGTTAAACTGTTAGTTCCGTAGTGAAAACGCTACGGAACTTTTTATTTTTTATATGGAGGAAATTATTATGATTATTACAATAAAAAAAGACGCTGATGAAAAAAACCTGGAAAGCTTGATTGCATGGATTAAAAATCAGGGCTTGGAAGTAAATATAAGCCGTGGTGAATTTCAAACTATTCTCGGACTTATCGGCGACACACATCAAATTGACGTTGACCTTATAAACGGACTTAATATTGTCGACAAAGTTACAAGAATTTCAGAGCCTTATAAAAACGCAAACAGAAAATTCCATAGTGAAGATAAGATTGTTGATATAAACGGCGTTAAAATCGGAGGCGGACATTTCCAAATTATTGCAGGTCCATGCTCTGTTGAATCTGCCGATCAGATTTGTTTTATAGCCGAACAAGTTAAAAAATCTGGAGCTAAGCTGCTTCGTGGCGGTGCATTTAAACCGAGGACTTCCCCCTATGCGTTCCAAGGTCTTCGTGGTGAAGGGCTTGAACTTCTTACGGAAGCCAAAAAGCAAACTGGTTTGCCTATCGTAACAGAAATTATGAATGCTTCGCATTTGCCGCTTTTTGAAAATGTTGATGTTATTCAGGTTGGCGCACGAAATATGCAGAATTTTGAGCTGTTAAAAGAACTCGGTTCTTTGAAAAAAACTATATTAATTAAGCGAGGACTTGCAAATACGCTTGAAGAACTGCTTATGAGTGCCGAATATGTTATGGCAAGCGGAAACGAAGATGTTATTTTATGCGAACGAGGAATCAGAACTTTTGAAACGGCAACTCGCAACACGCTCGATATTTCCGCTGTTCCGATGCTTAAAAAAATGACTCACTTACCTGTAATAATTGATCCGAGCCATGCAGCCGGAATTGCTTCGCTTGTGCATCCGCTCTCGTTAGCTGCGGCTGCGGCAGGAGCCGACGGATTGATGATTGAAGTACACAATGACCCTGATAATGCACTTTGTGACGGTCCTCAATCGATAAGACCTGAAGAATTCGAAAAAGTTTCAGCCGATGTTCAAAAAATTCTAAAAATTGTCGGCAAGCATATGGATTAACATAACTTAAAAAAGGAATGATTTGTTTGGATGAATTACGGGCAAAAATCGATTTGATTGACCATGACTTGCTGAATCTATTTCTTAAGAGAATGGAAACCGCAAAGCAAATAGGACTATATAAAAAAGAAAACGGGCTTCCCATTTTTGATAGAAGCCGTGAACGTGAAATTCTATGTAACTTAACTGAAGGTGTTAACCCTGAACTTCAAGGATTTGTAAAAGTTCTTTTTACAACACTTTTTGAAATGAGCCGTTCTTATCAGAGCAGTAATATTTCTGAAACTTCTGACGTTCAGCGTTTGATTGATAATGCCATTCAATCAACGCCTAAGGAATTCCCCAAGAGCGCTGTTGTCGCTTGCCAAGGTGTTGAAGGTGCATACTCACAAATAGCCTGTGATAAACTGTTTTCTTTACCGAACATCATGTTTTGTGATACGTTTGAAAGCGTTTTTCAAGCTGTGGAAAGCGGACTGTGCCAGTATGGTATACTCCCTCTCGAAAATAGCACGGCAGGTTCTGTAAACCAAGTTTACGACTTAATGAACCGCTATAATTTTTATATTGCAAGGAGCGTAAGATTAAGCATACAACATACGCTCTTGGCAAAACATGGAATATTACTTTCAAATGTAAAAGAAATATTTTCTCATGAGCAGGCAATTCAGCAATGCAGTCAATTTTTAAACAGTCTTCCTAATGTAAAAGTAACTGTCTGCGAAAATACAGCTACTGCTGCCAAACTTGCGGCAGAGTCAAACCGAAATGACATTGCTGTTATTTCCTCTAAAGACTGCACTGAGCTTTATGGGCTGTCGGTACTGTCCTATAATATCCAAAACACCGATAATAACTATACCCGTTTTATTTGTATATCCAAAAAACTTGAAATTTACCCGGGCGCACATAAAACAAGCGTCATGCTTACTCTTTCGCATAAACCTGGTGCTCTTTATCAAGTTATGGCAAAGTTCAATGCACTGAATATAAACCTTAACAAGTTGGAAAGCCGACCTATCCCCGGAAGAGATTTCGAATTTAAGTTTTATTTCGACATTGATTCGTCTGTATATTCAGAAGAATTCAAGCAAGTTCTTTCAGAATTGGAAAGCGAAACAGCTATGTTTGATTACCTTGGAAGCTATCAGGAAATATAATTTATTATAAAAATATAATAAATATGTGATTT
>JAUZPX010000053.1 GCA_030705695.1 Bacillota bacterium | reverse complement strand
GATCGTGCTCCGATGTGCGGGGTACCGTATCATTCAAGCGAATCTTATATTGCAAGGCTTGTTGCAAAAGGATATAAGGTTGCAATTTGCGAGCAAACTGAAGATCCTGCTTTAGCAAAAGGTCTTGTTAAGCGTGATATTATCCGTGTTATTACACCGGGAACTGTAATTGAAAGCAGCATGCTTGATGAAGCAAAAAACAACTATATATCATGCATATTTGTAAAAAACAATAGCTGTGCAATATGTTTTTGCGATGTTTCAACAGGCGAGTTGTATGCAACACAGATTTCTTCAAATGACTTATTTTCTCAGCTAAAAAACGAGCTAATGCGTTATTCTCCTCGGGAGCTGTTAATTGGCGGCGATACCGTTAATATTAAGGAGCTCCCAGAGTTTATCAAGGACAAGCTTTCTGCTTCTGTCGAAATGCAAGGCGATGATGCCTTCTCATTTTTGGAGTGTTCATCGGTCGTTTTACAGCAGTTTGGCAAGGATACGCTTGACAGCCTAACGCAGAATAATTATATTGAGATTATCTCTGCTCTAGGCGCACTTGTGAATTATTTAAAAGAAACGCAGAAAACAGGGCTTGAGCGTATTACTTCTGTTGAAATTTACAGCGAAAACCAGTTTATGAATGTCGATTTCAATACTCGCAGAAATCTTGAATTGCTTGAAACTATGCGCAGTAAAGAGAAACGTGGGTCGCTTTTGTGGGTGCTTGACAGAACCAAAACCGCAATGGGCAAGCGTTTGATTCGTTCGTGGATCGAACAGCCGTTAATTAATGTTTCCGCAATTTTGCGCAGACAAAATGCCGTTGAAGAGTTATTTAATGACACCGTATTGCGTTTGGAGCTTTCTGCTGAACTTTCAGGCATCTTTGACATTGAGCGATTAATTACAAAAATTGTATACGGTTCTGCAAATGCACGTGAACTTCGTAGCCTTGCTTCTGCTTTGAAAGCTATTCCGGGAATAAAAGATTTACTTAAAAATACAAAATCTCAGCTTTTAAGCGAGATTTATAAAAATACAGACCCGTTGTTTGATGTGTATGAACTGATTGACACAATTATTGTTGAAGATCCTCCGTTTTCTATTCGTGAGGGCGGACTGATTAAAAAAGGATATAGCGAGGAACTTGATTTTCTCCGCTCGGATATGTCAGACTCGACAACTCTTTTAGCAAAAATTGAGGCAGAAGAGAGAGCGGCTACTGGTATTCCGAAAATGAAAATCGGATATAACCGTGTGTTCGGCTATTATATTGAGGTATCAAATTCATATAAAGACATGGTACCTGATACATATATTCGCAAGCAAACACTCTCAAACTGCGAACGCTTTATTACTTCTGGTTTAAAAGAGATTGAAGGGCGAATTCTCGGGGCAAAAGACCGTTCTATTCTTTTAGAGAATCAAATATTTGAAGAAACACTTAAAAAAGTTTCAAACGAGCTTTTAAGAATTCAGACAACAGCAAAAAACATTGCTATGCTTGATGTTTTATGCTCTTTCGCAAACGTATCTGTTGACTGGCGGTACACTCGTCCTGAAGTTAATCTTTCAGACGGTATTTGCATTAAAGACGGCCGTCATCCTGTTGTGGAGCAGCTTATTGATTCTCCGTTTGTCCCTAACGATTGCGTATTAAATTGCGGTTTAAACCGTGTTTCAATTATTACAGGTCCGAACATGGCAGGTAAATCAACTTTTATGCGTCAGGTTGCACTAATTGTACTTATGGCGCAGATTGGTAGCTTTGTACCGGCAGGTTTTGCCGAAATCGGAATTGTCGATAGCATATTTACACGTGTGGGTGCGTCAGACGACCTTGCCTCAGGGCAGTCCACATTTATGGTAGAGATGAGCGAAGTTGCAAGTATCGTGAAAAATGCAACTTCAAAAAGCTTGCTTATTCTTGATGAAATCGGAAGGGGTACTTCAACTTTTGACGGAATGAGCATCGCAAGAGCAGTTTTAGAATATTGCGCCAATAAGAAAAAACTCGGTTCTAAAACTTTATTTGCAACGCATTATCATGAGCTTACCGTTATGGAAGAACTTTTGGACGGCGTAAAAAATTATAATATAGCAGTAAAAAAACGTGGCGACGATATTACGTTTTTACGTAAGATTATAAGGGGCGGGGCAGATGACAGCTATGGTATTGAAGTTGCCAAGCTTGCAGGAGTACCTGATTGGATCATAACTCGTGCAAAGCAAATATTAAACGAGCTTGAAAACGGAGAAAAAACAGAGTTAAAGCGCAGTGAATCATATTCAGTTACTGAGGAAGAACCGCTTTCTGTATTTTCTGTTGGGCAAAGTGCAATTACAGAAAAGCTTAAAAATATAGATATAAATACGCTTACCCCGATTGAAGCAATGAATATTTTGTTTGAACTTTATAAAATTGCAAATAGCTAAAGGAAGTGAAAACTATGGGGCGAATCAATATTTTAGACAAGCATGTTGCCGAGCTTATTGCTGCAGGCGAAGTTGTTGAGCGCCCTGCCTCTGTAATAAAAGAATTGCTTGAAAATTCGATTGACGCAGGAGCGACAAATATTACCGTGGAAATAAAAAACGGCGGTATTTCCTTTATGCGTGTTACCGATAACGGACTTGGTATTGCAAGAGAAGATGTAGCGAAAGCGTTTTTGCGCCATGCAACAAGTAAAGTATTATTAGAGGAAGACCTCGATAAAATTTCTACGCTTGGTTTTCGAGGTGAAGCACTAGCTTCAATTTGTGCTGTATCTCATGTTGAGCTAATTACAAAATTCGGTGAGGACATTGCAGGAACAAAATACACGATCAGCGGAGGAGTAGAGGAAGGCATTGAAGATGCAGGCTGCTCGGGTGGAACAACAATAATAATTCGTGATTTATTTTATAATATTCCTGCAAGAATGAAGTTTCTTAAAAAAGACATTTCAGAGGCTAACGCCGTTGCCGGGGTTGTTGACCGTATAGCGTTATCTCATCCTGAAGTTGCGTTTGTGTTTATTCGTGACGGAAAACAGGTTTTAAATACGCCGGGCGACGGTAAATTGATGTCCTCTGTTTATTCAGTACTCGGTAGGGAGTTTGCCACTGGGCTTATTTCTGTTGACTATGAGCTTAACGGTGTTATTGTTAATGGTTATATATCAAAGCCGCAAAGCGCTCGCCCGAACAGAAATATGCAGCATTTCTTTTTAAACGGCAGATATGTTAAAAGCAGAACTGCTATGGCTGCAATAGAAGAAGCCTGCAAAGGAAGCGTAATGGTCGGGAAGTTCCCTTCCTGTGTTTTAAATATAAATATGCCTTACAATCTTGTTGACGTAAACGTTCATCCTGCAAAAATTGAAGTTCGCTTTACAAACGAGCGCCCTGTTTTCGATGCTGTGTATCATGCAATTAAAACAGCTTTGCAACAGGAAAACAATCATACAGTAAGTCTCTCGCATGTTTCTGCCGATTTTAAGCAAAAAACCGAGAATAAAAAAAGTATGTTTTCTTTTGATAAATTAATTCCGAACATCAAGAAAGAAAGCAAAGAAACCCAACCTATTGTTTTTATTCCGCCAAATAAGCCGTACGAGCCGAATTTTGTTTCAGACAATATTGCAAAAAAAGATATATTTAAAATAAATAAAATTGATTCAGAACCTGCATCAAACATTACTATTTTGAGCGATAAAAGAGATACAAAAGATGCAGCTGAAATTCTTGAAACAACAAAAATAGAAAAATTTGAAAAGCCTAAAAACGAAAAACCTTTTGATAACATGTTATTTTCAAAATATATTGGTGAGGCTTTTAATACTTATATTTTCGTCGAGATTAGCAGCGATAAGCTTCTTGTAATCGACAAGCATGCAGCACATGAGCGCTTAATTTATGAAAAACTAAAAAAAGAAAACGGTAAATTATCAGCTCAAATGCTTTTGGAACCTGTTATAGTTACTTTGAGCAAGGCGGAATATGATGCAGTTTTGCAAAATTCAGATTTGCTTTATGATACAGGCTTTGAAGTTTCTGATTTCGGCTCTGGTAATATAGCTGTAAGAAGTGCCCCGCAAGTGCTAAAAAACGATGATATATCTAATGCGCTAATTGAAATTGCAGGATATTTACTTGAAAATAAAAACGATACTAATACAGAAAAAATGGATTGGGTATTTCATAATACTGCATGCAGAGCGGCAGTAAAGGGTGGCGATATTAACAGCCGTGACGAACTCATTCATTTGGCGGTTGAGCTGCAAAACGACCCATCTATTCGTTATTGCCCTCACGGCAGACCGATTTCTGTTGTTATACATAAACGGGATCTTGAAAAACAGTTTGGCAGGGTGTGAACATTTGTGTCTAATGAAAATAAAATACCTGTTATTGCTGTTGTCGGTCCGACAGCTTCTGGAAAAACTAGGCTCGGCATTGAGCTTGCAAAGATGTTTAACGGGGAAATTGTTTCAGCCGATTCAATGCAGATTTACAAAGGAATGGATATTCTTACAGCAAAGCCAACAAAAGAAGAAATGTACGGAATTGTGCATCATCTTATTGGCTTCTTAAATCCAGACCAAAACTATAGCGTAGCCGATTACGTTGAAAACGCTAAAAAAGTAATTGAGGAAATTCATCAAAACGGAAAGCTCCCGATAGTCGTCGGCGGTACTGGGTTTTATGTAAATTCTCTTATGAATGGAATTACTTTCAGCGAAAATAGCTTTAATGATGATGTACGTGCTGATTTGCAAAAAAAGCTTGAAAATGAAGGCATAGAATCCTTACTTTCAGAACTAAATTCATTTGATTCTGTTGCCGCTGAGCAGCTTAAAAGCGGAAATGCAAAACGTATAATTAGGGCAATTGAAGTTTATAAAACAACTGGTATCACAATTACCGAGCATAATAAACGTTCTGTTCCTGAAGAAAAACCGTATAACGATATTAGAATCGGGCTTAAATTTCAAGACAGAAACATTCTTTACGAAAGAATCAATAATCGTGTCGATATCATGATGAAAAGCGGATTGCTTGAAGAAGCAAGAGGTGCGTATTTTGGAAGTCTTTCAAAAACTTCCAAAATGGCGATCGGTTATAAAGAATTGATTCCGTATTTTGAAAATAAATGCAGTTTGAATGAATGCGTTGAAAAAATCAAACAGGAAACACGCCATTATGCAAAGCGCCAACTTACTTGGTTTATAAGAGATAAAAGTATTCACTGGATAGATATCGATACCGTAAATGACGAAAATGAAATTGTAAATCTTGCTGCTAACCTTGTTAATTGTTATTTTGGAGGCTTTTAAAATGCCTAAAGTTATTAAAAGATTGATTGCAATATTTTTTGCGTTGATTATTGTTTTGTTTATTGTATATAGCTTTGTGCGCTCGGATAACGGCTCCGTTGCCACGGAAACGGCAGAAACAATTTCTGTAAGCAATTCAATAAATACAACTGGATTTGTTGTCCGAGATGAATCATATATTACAAACGATAATAAAGGGTATGTTTCATATTTATACGATGACGGTAGCAGTATGAATGTTGGCGGAACTGTAGCCTATCTTTATGCAAAGGAATCTGATGCTACAGCAAAACTGCAAGAAGACCGTTTATCTACTGAAATAAGCCAGTTACAGCAGCTTAATTCTCTTACAAACGACACGGAAATCGGACTCGATTCTGTGAAACAACAGACGTCATTAAAGCTTTATGATTTATTCGATCAACTAAATGAAAATGCATTTACCGAGCTTTCTCAGAAAAGATCTGATTTGCTTTATCTGTTTAATGAAAGCCAGATTATTATGGGATCAGTTAAAGATTTTAATTCCCGTATTAAACAATTAACAAGTGAGAAAGATAAAATCATTCAATCAAGCAGTCCTAAAATTGGCGAAGTTACAACAAAACAATCAGGTTACTTTGTAGGGAGTACAGACGGATACGAGAACTCAATTGATTACAACAATGTGAAGAATATTACGAAATCCGACCTTGAACACGTTAAACAAAATAAGAATGTCGGGTCTGATGTTCTAGGGAAAATCGTAAAGGATTCAAACTGGTATATAATTTGCCCGTTGACTTCCTCTCAGACTCAATTGCTGACAAATGATATTAATAATGTTTATTTATCGATGCCATTAGCATCTACCGATAAGCTCCCTGTAACAGTTGTTGCTATAAATCAAACTTCAAAGGTTTCTGATGGTGTTGCGATTTTGGAATGTGACTACATGAGCCCTCAGCTTGCAACAATTCGGAACGAAGCTGTAGTTATTTCAAATGAAACATTTACAGGATTACGTGTTAGTAAATCTGCTCTTCATGAAGATTTTGCATATAAAACGACTGAAGACAAGCAGGAAAAAGAGCAAACGACAAAGAAAAAAGTACAGGGTGTTTTTGTTAAACACGGTAATGAATTGGTATTTAAACAAGTTTATATACTTTATTCGTCAAATGATTTTATAGTATGCGATCCTAATCCGCCTGATGGTGTTATATTTAACGGCGAGACTATTCAACTATATGATGACGTTGTTACTGAAGGGAAGAATCTCTATGCAGGAAAAGTTGTACATTGATAAAGCTTGCGAAAATATAAAGAATAATTATTTTGAAATTATTGATAATATTCAAAAAACTGCTAAGCAGTGCGGAAGATCTCCTGATGAAATTACTTTTTTGGCTGCAACAAAAACAGTTTCCGCCGAGCTAATTAACTATGCAATTTCTTTAGGTCTTAGTTTTATCGGCGAAAATAAAGTACAGGAATTTTTAAGCAAATATGATGATTATGATAAAGAAAATGCAGAGCTTCATTTTATAGGTCATTTGCAAACAAATAAAGTTCGCCAGATTGTCGGCAAAGTAGAAATGATTCATTCAGTAGACAGTTTTAAGCTTGCAAATGAAATCAGCACACAGTCGATTGCGCAAGGAATTAAAACTGATATTTTAATTGAAGTCAATATTGGAAGGGAAGAAAGCAAGTCAGGTGTCATGGAAGAAAATCTGCAAGAATTATTATTGCAAATTAAGGATTTGCAAGGAATTAAAGTAAGAGGATTGATGACGATTCCTCCGATTTGCGAGCGAAAAGAAGAAATTTGTAAATATTTTAGTAAAATGAATCAACTCTTTATTGACATTAGAGACAAAAGAATAGATAATATATGTATGGATTTTCTTTCAATGGGAATGTCTGATGATTATGTGGAGGCAATCTTAAACGGTTCAAATTTAGTTAGGATCGGTTCTGCATTATTCGGAGCCAGGGATTACAGATAAATGTAGGAGGATGAAGAAAATGTCGGGTTTTGTTGATAAATTTAAACGCATGTGGGAAGCTCCTGATGACGAGTATGAGTATGACGAATATGGCTATGAATATGATGACGAAGCTGAGGAAGATGCTGTAATTTCCAGAGATGACAGCTTTGAAAGCAGCTATAGCAGTAATAGCAGAAATGACAGCACAAGTCGCAATAAAGTTGTAAATATCAGTGCAACAGCAAAACTTCAGGTTGTTCTTTTTAAACCCGAGCGTTTTGGCGAGGAAACAAGAGCAATTGCCGATGAATTAATTAAGACACATACGGTTGTATTAAACCTTGAAAATACAAATAAAGATATGTCAAGAAGAATAATTGACTTTTTAAGCGGCGTTGCATATGCCAATAGGGGTAAAATCAAGAGAGTCGCTACAAGCACATTTATTATTATTCCGAATAACGTCGACTTAATGGGCGACGATCTTTTGGATGAGCTTGAAAATAACGGTGTTTACTTTTAATTTATGAGCAAATCTGACTGCAGTGATGATATCTTGTTTTCGAGAGTTCAAGACGCTATTTTTCTTAGCAAAAAGTGCGAAAAGGATTGTTTTGTCGGCTTTTTAAATGAGCACCAGGCAGAAATTGCAAAGAATTGCGCCAAAGCTGAGGGATTTAAAGATTTTCTTTTTTGGGGCGGTATCGATGGGACCGAACGTGTAATGTTCGGTGCAGGTGCACAGCTTTCAAATAGTGATTTTCCGATTTCATCCGTTTGCTTTCTGTATAACGATACATATGAGCTTTCTCATCGTGATTTTCTTGGTGCTTTTATGTCGTCAGGGATTAAGCGTGAGTGCATCGGTGATATTATTATTTCTAAGGGAAAATGTATTTCGTTTGTTCGAAATGAAGTTACAGAGCATTTAAAAAGTAATGTTACAAAAGTTCGTAACGTTGGCGTCACTTTTTCGGAAAGCATAGAAGATGAGTTTTCTATAAAACCTCATGAGTTCAAAGAATGTTCGCTTATTGTCAGTTCAATGCGTCTTGATAATTTGGTCGCAGGTTTAGTGCCTATAAGCAGAACAGGTGCGAATAAGTTAATTGCTTCCGGGCTTGTTTTTGTTAATCATGTTGAATGCACAAGCAACAGCCGTATTATTAAAAATCAAGATATTCTTACTATCCGCGGTACAGGAAAATTTATTATTTGCGAGGAAGTTTCCCTGACGAAAAAAGGCAGAATTAAACTGCTTATAAATAAATATTAATTTGAGGGATGATTGTTATGATGACGTTAGATGAAATTAAAAATATTAGCTTTAGGAAATCTGGTATGAACGGATATAAGGCTATTGAGGTTGATGATTTCGTTGAAGAAGTGATCGACCTTATTGAGCAGATGAAAAAAGAAAAATCTGAATTAATTTCAAAAATGAACGTTCTGGTAACACGCATTGAAGAGTATCGTAATGACGAAGAAACAGTGCGTAATGCTTTCCTCAGCTCACAAAAAACAGCTGATCAGGTAATGAAGGATACAAAAGTTAAGGCTGAAAAGCTTATTGCCGAAACTAATGAAAAAATTAAGAAATTGGAAGCTGAAAGCGAAAAGAAAATTGCTATTCAAAAGAAACAGCTTTTAGATCTTCAAGCAGAAGCTTCAAAATTCCGTACGGAACTTATTGAAAAATATAAGAACCACATTAAATTGATTGATTCTTTACCAAATGAAGCAAGTGTTAATGCATCAAAAAAAGAACTTGACGAAAAATTTCCTACAAATGTTGTTCTTGAAGAAACACATAAAGACGAAAATTTGGAAGAAACCAAAAAAGTTGATATTTCAAAGCATGAGCAAATCACTGCGATAGAAGCAGATGAAGAAGAACAAGTTGAAGAAAATGATAATAAAGTAAAAGTTGATATCAATTTTGAACAAGCAGAAGAACAACATAAGGATAAGAAATTCGGTATGTTGTTATTCGGAGAAGAGTACAATGTTAAAAAGGATAAGGCAAATCGTAAATAAAGAAGTTATTTTATAATACATAAATTTCTTGCGTTGCCATAAAGGCAACGCAATTTTGTGAATTTCGCTGTTTTGGCTCACAATCAGCGAAGTATATATAAATTCTGTGAGTCTGAAAGGTTACTGGTATAAATATGCCTCAAGATTATAATGCAACATTAAATCTTTTACAAACAGATTTCCCTATGAGAGCAGGTTTGCCGCAAAGCGAACCGACTACCTTAAAAGGCTGGGAAGAAAAGAAAATATATGAAAAACTCATGAAGAAAAATGAAGGCAAACCTTTATACGTTCTTCATGACGGACCTCCTTATGCCAATGGGAATATTCATTTGGGTACAGCTCTTAATAAAGTGCTGAAAGATATTGTTGTTCGTTATAAAAACATGTCTGGATTTAAATCTCCTTATGTTCCGGGTTGGGATACTCACGGATTGCCTACAGAATTAAAAGCAAGAGCAAAGGCAGGCGTTGAAAACTCGCAGACAATAAGCATCGTAGAGTTACGCAAGATTTGCCGTGAGTTCACTCTTGGCTATTTAGATGACCAAAGAACACAGTTTAAGCGTCTTGGCGTTATTGGTGAGTGGGATAATCCCTATATTACTTTAAAACCTGAGTTTGAGGCTAAGCAAATAGAAATCTTTTCTGAAATGGCGTGCAAAGGTTATATTTATAAAGGCTTAAAGCCTGTTTATTGGTGTTCTGATTGTAAAACGGCACTTGCCGAAGCAGAGATTGAATATTCAGAAGACCCTTGTCATTCCATTTATGTTAAATTTAATGTTTCTGATGATTTAGGCAAGCTTTCTGCACTAAATATTGACCCAAAGAAAACAAGCTTTGTTATTTGGACAACAACTACTTGGACATTACCTGGTAACGTGGCAATTTGCCTTGGACCAAAGTACAATTATGCTGTGATAAAATCAGGCGATGAGTACCACATCATGGCTGAAGATTTGTATAAAAATGCATTTGAAGATGCTGGTATATCTGATTATGAAGTTGTTGCTACTATTAAAGGCAGCGACTGTGAATTTATGAAAACACGTCATCCGTTTTTAGACCGCGAGTCTTTCGTAATTGTCGGCGACCATGTTACGCTTGAAAGCGGTACAGGTTGTGTTCATACTGCACCTGGACACGGCGTGGAAGACTATGATATTTGCCGTAACTACAAGGAAATTCCAATAATTGTTCCTGTTGATGCAGACGGAAAATTAACAGAAGAAGCAGGGCAGTTTGCAGGGCTTAAAATTAATGATGCCAATAAACCCATCGCTGAGCATTTAAGAGAGATTGGCTCATTGTTTGCTATTAAAAGGATTACTCACCAATATCCTCACTGCTGGCGTTGCAAAGAACCTGTGTTGTTTAGAGCAACAGATCAATGGTTCTGTTCTGTCGAGGATTTTAAAGAGGATGCATTAAAAGCTATTCAGGATGTCAAGTGGATTCCTGGATGGGGAGAAGACCGCATCAGCTCCATGGTAAAAGAGCGCAAAGACTGGTGTATTTCACGTCAGCGTAAATGGGGCGTACCGATTCCGATTTTCTTCTGCAAAGAGTGCGGAGAACCTCATATTGATAAAGAAGCCATGCTTGCAGTTGCAGAATTGTTCCGTCAAAAAGGCTCGGATGTATGGTATGAAATGCCTGCTGCCGAGATACTTCCAGCAGGAACAAAATGCAAAAAATGCGCTAGTACCGATTTTGAAAAAGAACAGGATATCATGGATGTCTGGTTTGACAGTGGTTCTTCTCATGCTGCAGTACTTAAAGAAAGAGATTACCTGCATTGGCCTGCAGATTTATATTTGGAGGGTGCTGACCAATACAGAGGTTGGTTCCAGTCCTCTTTGCTAACTTCGGTTGCAACTACGGGTAAAGCCCCTTATAAGGCTGTTCTTACACATGGTTGGGTCGTTGACGGTGAAGGACGTAAAATGTCTAAATCATTAGGTAACGGCATTGATCCTCAGGAAATTATTGACGAATACGGTGCAGACGTTCTTCGTTTATGGGTTGCTTCGTCAGATTATCATGCTGATATTCGTATTTCAAAAGATATTTTAAAACAACTTTCCGAAGCATATCGTAAAATCAGAAATACAGCAAGATATATTCTCGGAAACTTGGGAGGTTTTGCTCCGGATAAAGATTCTGTATCCTTTGATAAACTTCTTCCTATTGACCGTTGGGCAATAATGAAGTTGGATGAGCTAATACAAAAAGTTACCGATGCATATGAGGCTTTTGAATTTCATCAGGTCTTTCACGGAATTCATCAGTTCTGTGTTGTGGATATGTCAAACTTCTATCTTGATGTACTTAAAGACAGACTTTACACTGAGAAAGCAGACAGTGAAACACGCCGTGCAGCACAAACAGCAATTTATATAATTCTTGATGCTATGACACGTATGATTTCACCGATTTTAGCATACACTTCAGAGGAAATCTGGAAGTATATGCCTCACTGCAGTGACAGTGATTCTGAAGGCATTTTGTTTAACGATATGCCAAAACCGAGTGGATTGCAGGCAGACGAAACTTTCATGGCGTGCTGGAACCGTATTCATGATCTTCGTGATACAGTGAAAAAATCTCTTGAGGACGCAGTCAAAAACAAAACAGTACGTTCTTCGCTTGAATCTTCTGTTACGTTAATCGCAAGCGGCAAAGAATATGAATTTATTAAGTCTGTTGAAGATGAATTGACAACTGTTTTCATTGTTTCTGAAGTATGCGTTGAAAAAGCAGATAGCGGCGAGCTATCTGTAACAATCAAACATGCTGACGGAGAAAAATGCGAGCGTTGCTGGGTTTACAGCAATTCAGTTGGACAAAGTCACGAACATCCAACACTTTGCAGCCGTTGTGCAGATATTTTAAAATAATTATTATTTAAGCGGTGTAACCAAATGTTGCACCGCCTATTCACTTAGGAGGGGTTGTTTTGGCAAAGCGTACCTTGCTTTTGGCAGCGATGTTTGCAATTGCTGATCAAATAGTCAAACAGCTTGTCATATCATTTGTAAAACCTGTTTATACCGTAACTGTGATTAACGGTTTATTTGATTTGGATTATGTTCAAAACAGAGGTGCGGCTTTTGGAATTCTTGAACAGCACCGCTGGATTTTTATTTCTGGAACAATTATTGCAATTATATTATTTGTAATATTTCTTTTTAAGACGAATATTAAAAGCAAATTATTTATGTTGTCGGCCTCACTTATTGTTGGCGGAGGTATCGGCAATCTAATAGACCGTATTTATCT
>JAUZPX010000052.1 GCA_030705695.1 Bacillota bacterium | reverse complement strand
ATTGTTTTCCAACAACTCCTTGAAAGAAAATTCAGCGCATGTTATAATATTTACGCTGTAACTGTCTTTTGGCGGTTGCCGGCAGTGGAAGTGGCTTCGACTTTGATGAGAGAAGAGCCGCTTCCTTCTATTTTTTTCGGAGTTCCTCATACAATGAATTAACACCTTTACGCAAGACATCAGACCGAGTAATATTTAAAATCTTCATGCAATACTCTATTTTTTCTAAAGATTCATTATCAACTCTCACCTTAAGGTCATGCTCCAAAGGCTTTTCTGGATGAGGTCCCGGCTTTTTTCGTTCCTTCAAATAACCACCTCCCAACTTGGAACGCAAGATAATTATATAACTTGCGTTCCAAGTTGTCAAGCATATTTTTAAAAATAAATAGTCTATAATTATAAAAAAGTGCTAAACAATTGTTTTCCAACAACTCCTTGAAAGAAAATTCAGCGCATGTTATAATATTTACGCTGTAACTGTCTTTTGGCGGTTGTTGGCAGTGGAAGTGGTGGCTTATTTTGTGATTTGGCACCGCTTCCTTCTATTTTTTTTCGAGTTTGCGTAGTCTGGTATAAACAATATCTATCCCTTCCCGCGCAATCTCGGATCGCGTTTTTCCGGTGACCTCACAACAATAATCAAGTTTCTCTTCATCTTCGGATGTCATGCGTATCTCCACTCGACTATTCTTAGGGTTATCGGACGGCGGTCTGCCAGTACGAGGACTCAAATAATCACCCCACTTTTTCCCGTACAATAATTATAATTAATGTACGGGAAAAAGTCAACAACTAATTTATAAAATCACACTATAATTTCAAAATCCATTTTGCTTGAATTATAGAATAGATCACAGAACAACTTGAAATTACATAAAGCATAAAATAAATCCGAACCCTTCTCAAATTGGAAAAAGGTTCGGATTTATAATTCTTGGTGCCGGTGGCCGGACTTGAACCGGCACGATGTTGCCACCGAGGGATTTTAAGTCCCTTGTGTCTGCCATTCCACCACACCGGCAGGTGTAGCGAAACCTCCGAAAAACTTATTCGGAGGCTTTTTGTGGTGACCCGGACGGGAATCGAACCCGTGTTACCGCCGTGAAAGGGCGGTGTCTTAACCGCTTGACCACCGGGCCATTGGTAGCGGAAATAGGACTTGAACCTACGACACTTCGGGTATGAACCGAATGCTCTAGCCAGCTGAGCTATTCCGCCAAATTGCACTTTCGTTTAGATAGCGCAAAAGCTATTATATGCGAAAGCAGTGGTTTTGTCAAGAGATTTTTTACATTTTAGCGAAAAATAACCCACTTGAAAATTCCATACGCTTAATATTTGCTTTTTTAAAGCAAATATCTCTATAAAAACATACTATGCTGTATTAATAAATCAAATTCCAAACATTTTTTTGGCGTTTTCTCTTGTTTGGCGGATAATTTCGTCTGTTGATGTTTGACGAATCTCCGCTATTTTCTCGGCAGTATAGCGTATCATCGAAGAATCGCAGCGCTTGCCACGAAACGGTACAGGAGAAAGATACGGCGCATCTGTTTCCAAAAGCAAGCGGTCTATAGGGACTTCTCTTGCAACATCAACACTGTGCCTTGCGTTTTTAAATGTCACAACTCCGCCAAGGCTAATTGATAATCCGAGTTTTACCGCTTCACGCATCATCTCGACACTGCCTGAAAAGCTATGAAGAAAGCCCTTTGGCTTATACTTGCTAAGAAGTAAAAATGTATCGCCGTGGGCTTCACGATCGTGGATAATAACAGGCATATCGACCTCAAGTGCAAGTTGCAACTGACGCTCGAAAACTATAAGCTGCTCCTCTTTGGGAACATCTTTCCAATAATAATCCAGTCCGATTTCCCCTACCGCAACGATTTTTTCTTCTTTAAGAATTTCTCGAAGTTCCTTGTAATCTTCTTCATGGATATTTGAAGCGCACTCAGGATGAATTCCCGCTGTTCCGTATATAAACGGATATTTTTTTACAAATTCAACATTAAAGCGTGAGGTTTTAATGTCTGTGGCGTTGTTTACAATACCGCAAACGCCGCTTTCGTTTAGATGAATAAGCAATTCATCACGATCGTTATCAAAGGCTTCGTCATCATAATGAGCATGGCTGTCAAAAATGGTTTGCATTATAATTATCTCCAGAATTCAAACAAACGTCCAAAAGATGATAAATGTGCTTGAATACCCGTTCCCATTGCACCGTAAAGATATGTGTATATCATAGCGCCGTTGACAATCACACAGAGTACAAGTGATATTACAAACAGATTATAAAGTTTCTTCTGTATTGTTGTGTTTTTAATATGCATATAAACTGTAAATGCTATTGCAAATGCTCCTAAAAGCATTTCCCAGTTGAAGTCTACACAATAACGCACGCCGTATCCGCTTTGCCAAATTGAAAAAATAATAGCAAACGGAACCGCAATACAGCCAAGCAACATATATACAGTTGGTTTTAAGCGTTTTCCTTTGGGCAGCAGCTTAAATGCTTTGTAGGCATAGAAATATGCAAACATCGGAATTGCTCTAAATAACAACCCAACTGCACTGGTGTTTGCAATGAAATAATAGCCGTTTGTATTAAGCGTTTGGAAATTTGACTGTATAAAAGGAAATACAGTAGTAACTCCGGGTACGGTAATAAGGAAATTGAAAAATCCGATAAGCATCATGTGAGTATCGTATGTGGAACGAGTAAAGTCATTGATAGTTAAAGAATACTTTATACCGAAGTCGAAAAACGAGCCGAAACGAGCAAAATTATATATCATTTGAATGCCGCCAAATATAACATAAGGCAATAATGCGCATAAAATATACTTTGAGTAATTAAATTTTTCTATATTATTCTTTTTGAGCGTGGTTTTTTGTTTCTTTCTTTGTTCCCAAAAATATACCGCAATAATTAACACGGCAACAAAGCAATACAAAATATGCGTCGGACGGCAAAGAACCGCAAGCGCCATAAATATGCCTGAAAGCGTTAGCCGCCTATATGAAAGCTTTCCGCCGCCGATAACATTGCTCGAAAACAGGAAGTATGCTCCGATTGTCATACAACAAAATCCCGACGTTTGGGAAATCTCATAAAAGTTGGGAGTCGGAAAACAGAACCATGCTCCGCATGACACTTGAAGCATTATCATCCCCATAATCACAAATCCTGCGGGAACATCTTTAAAGAACTTTTGCATAAAGCAAAGGAATAGCTTGCCAAGAAACAGAATTCCGATGGCTCCGAATATGAACACTGCCCAATCGCTTGGGAAATAGTATCCTGTAAGAATATGATAAGGCAAAAAGATAAATATTACAGGAGCAATACCGTAATATGAATATAAATGTCCGTTATAATACACATGGTCCCATGTAGCCTGTGTATCCTGCCCTACTGACTCACGTTGGCTAAAATCGTAAGGGTTTTTTATTTGATCCAACTTAGAATCTGACGGCAGATTTAATGAAACTTTTCCTTTTTGAAAAGCATCGACAATATCCTGTGTGATTTGATTTCCTGAAGTTAAAGAAAGATCCTTTGAAATAGTAGTTCCGTTAGTCTGCATAACAAGATAAATCATGCTTGCCGCAAGAACAATTAGAACAAGTGTAATAATTTTGCAAGCACGTTTTGTTTGATAAAGCTGCTCATAATATGGTTTTCTTAAGTTAACGGATTTTAATAGAATACAAATAAATAAGCTTGAGAAAAACAGGAAGAAAAACCTTACAAATGAAAAATCCAATGGAATTGGTGTGTTTATCGTTATTCCGCTAACGGTAATAAATTCGTTTGTATCAGCGACTGTAAAGTTAAATGTAAGTTTTGAAACATTACCTGAAAGTCCAACTGGGATAATTCTTGAATGCGCATTTCCGCTTATTACATCTGCTTTTATAGCTTGACTGCGACCTGCGAGATATGTTGAATCCACATAGTCCGCGCTGACAGAAACTGTGGATTTCTCGGTTGAACTCACGTTAAATTCGATAGTTCCAACGGGAATATTTATATTGCTTACGATGATGCTCGCATTTCCCGGACTTGTAGTGTGCAATGTTGCTCCGTTTGCAACAAAATTTTGAAGTGTCGCACTTTTAATCGGCAAGTCTTTTTGCTGATAATTTCCGCTTGCAAGATGAAACGAATTAAAATTAAAAATAAAAATCTCTAAAAAAGCTATAACAAAAAGTGCCCTGAGCGAAAAGCGAAAAATATACCGTATTTTTTCTTTGATTTGCTCAGAATTAACAAATATCGGTACAAAAACCGCAATGGCACCAAATAGTGCACACCACAGACATAAGTATTTTACGTTTGAAAACGGCTTAATTCCTGCAAGGTCAAGAATGCTGAAAATGAGAAGAGCACCTTCAATTATAAATCCGATTTGTCTGAATAATTTCTTTTTCTTTGTGTAGTATTCCGCTTCTTCTTTTCTGGTTTCGTTAAAAAGTATAAATCCAAGATACAGCATAAAAACAGCGGGCAAAAATAAGATAATCGTATTTAACATATTAGCACCTCATTTTCTTAATAGCAGTCTTGTACTTACTTAATTTATAAGAATAATCAGCGAATTTTACTTCCTGGAGTAATATCATCAACAAAAATTACTTTTACACTTTCACCGTCGTCGGCTGCAAGGATCATGCCCTCGCTTTCGATTCCGCAAAGAACAGCAGGCTTTAAATTTGAAACAAGCACAATATTGCGGTTTACGAGTTCTTCTGGTTTATAGTAGTTTGCAATGCCAGAAGCTACAGTTCGCTCTTTTAATCCATCATGCAAAGTTAGTTTTAACAGCTTCTTTGCTTTTTTTATCGGCTCGCAAGCAACTATCTTAGCTACTTTTAGCTCGACCTTGGCAAAATCATCTATACCGATAAGGGCTACATTTTCGGCAGGTGCTTCCTCAACTTTTGGTGCGCTAGCACTTATAAGTTGATTAAGCTCTGCAATCTCTTTTTCAATATCGATTCTTGGGAAAAGCGTTTCGCCCTTGCTTATTTCAGCATCAGTGGATAATACTCCAAATTTATTTGCATTTTCGTATGAAATTTCAGATTCCTTACAGCCAAGCTGTTTAAAAATTATTGGAGCAGTGTTTGGCATAAACGGTGTAATAAGAATCGCCACAATACGCAGGCACTCGCAAAGATTATAAAGTACAGCCGCAAGTCTAGCTTTCTTGCTATCATCCTTACCGAGAACCCAAGGGGCTGTTTCATCTATATATTTGTTTGCTCGGGCAATTAGCTTCCATATTTCGGAAAGCGCAACAGAAAACTGATAGCTGTCCATATTCGTTTGCACTTTATCTCTGAGCGAGGTTGCAAGCGAAATCAGCTCATTATCAAGAGAATCGCTTTCTCTTTCGGCAGGAATCGTTTTTCCGAAATATTTTCCTACCATTGCGGTAGTTCTTGAAAGCAGATTGCCAAGGTCGTTTGCTAGATCAAAATTAATGCGGTTAATCAATGCTTCGTTTGTAAACAGTCCGTCTGATCCAAACGGAATTTCACGCAGAAGGAAATAACGGATTGCATCTACGCCGTAACGGTCACAGAGAATTTGAGGGTCTACTACATTGCCTTTTGACTTCGACATTTTACTTCCGTCACCAAACAAAAGCCAACCGTGACCGTAAACCTGTTTTGGTAAAGGCAGATCAAGCGCCATAAGCATTGCCGGCCAAATAATTGTATGAAAACGCACAATCTCTTTACCAACAAAATGAACATCGGCAGGCCAGAATTTTTTATATTGCGTGTCGTCTTCGCTTGAGTAACCAAGTGCAGTAATATAGTTTGTAAGCGCATCAATCCAGACATAAACAACATGCTTAGTGTCAAAAGGCACTTGAATGCCCCATGTAAAGCTTGTACGGCTGACACACAGGTCTGTAAGTCCGCTTTTAATAAAAGAAATCATCTCGTTTTTGCGGCTCTCAGGCTGAATAAAATCAGGCTGATCCTCATAGAGCTTTAATAATTTATCGGCATATTTTGAAAGTTTAAAGAAATACGCTTCTTCTTCAGCCCATTTTACTTCTCGTCCGCAGTCTGGGCATTTGCCGTCTTTTAATTGAGGTTCGGTCCAGAAAGATTCGCACGGAGTACAGTACCAACCGTCATATTTTCCTTTGTAAATCTCGCCTTTATCGTAAAGAGCTTTAAAAATCTTTGCTACTGCTTCTTCGTGATAATCATCGGTTGTACGAATAAATTTATCGTTTGAAATATTTAAAAGATTCCAAATCTCCTGAAAACCTGCAACAATTTCATCAACATAGGCTTTCGGCGAAACACCTGCCTCTGCTGCTTTTATTTCGATTTTTTGACCGTGTTCGTCGGTACCTGTTAAAAACATTACATCATAACCCTGCATTCGCTTAAGACGGGCAGCAGCGTCACATGCTACTGTTGTGTAGCAATGACCAATATGAGCCTTTCCCGACGGGTAATAGATAGGTGTCGTGATGTAGAATGGTTTTTTACACATGTAATTTCCTCCGTTTGGTCAAAATTAATTTACCTTAATGGTTTATTATACCAATTTTATGCCATATTTTGCAAGGGTTCAGCCGATTTTTGCATTTATAAAAATTTTTATCAACTTTCAAACATCTCAGTATTCATTCTGCTGTAATGAAATATATATTGCTGTGCGATTCCTGCGTATTCACCAAAATCCTCGGGCGACATTGACGGAAACAAAGTTGCCATTGCACGTTTCATCCATACGTCCATCGGAAAGCATTCAAGCCTGTGCATTCCGTAAAGCAATACGCAATCTGCAACTTTTGGTCCTATTCCTTTGACTTTTTGCAGCTCTTGCCTTGCTTCTGCAATAGGCATTGCTTTGATTTCTTTTAAATTTAGTTCTCCTGTTACTGTTTTTTGAGCAGCATCAATAAGATATTCTGAACGATACCCTGCACCGAGTACAGATAAATCGCTTTCGGATAATGCGCTGATTTTCTTAGCCGTCGGAAACGAATAAAGGTTTTCGCCTAAATCGTCGCCGAAATTTGTACAAAAACGATTAACAATTCCTTTTATACGCTTAATATTGTTGTTCTGAGAAATAATAAAAGAGCACAGGGCTTCCCATGGCTCCTGGTTTAAAATGCGAATTCCGGGGGCAAACTCCGCCGCATTTTTCATTATCGGATGAATACAGCTTAGATTTTCTTTGATATCACCGTAATTTAAGTTTAAATCAAAATAATAAGCCCAAAGCCGTTCATTTTTTTCATTTACTTCATTATTTTCTTTAAGACTATTTATAATAAGCGTATTATTTTCCATGCTTGCAATAACATATTGCCCAAATGCAACTCCGCTAAATGTTCCGTCAGCGTTTTCTGTCCAACGAAAGCTTTGACCGCAGTCAAGCGTTTCTCTTAGGTTAAGTTCGTCATTTTCCGCTAATTTTATTCTTATTTCTGACATTTTACTCTCCGCTTTTTAAATTAGTCTGTTAATTTATTTTATTTTGTGTTAAAATTGATAATCAAAAAGAAGAAGGGGATTTTATGCGGGAAGATATTTGCATTATACCGATTAATGACGTTTTTCTTCCGAAAGACGGCTGCCCTATCTGCCGTATGCATGATATGCTGGAAGCACGAGGCGTTGAATATATTACAGGTTCAGCTATGATGGAGCCAGATGTTCGTATAAAAACGAACGAAAAAGGCTTTTGCTTCTCGCATTTTCAAAAAATGCTGACAACTGGAAAGCGACTTCCGAACGGTCTGCTTGTTCAAAGCCATCTTGACGAGATTCAGGAAAAATATCTTCCTTTAAATATAAAAGGGAAGCCCGACAAAAAGCAAATTACTGAATTAAATGCTGTTCAAAAATCCTGTTTTATCTGTGAAAAAATCGAAAAAGAAATGGAGCATATGCGCTCAATAATTTTCTCGAAATGGCAGAGCGACCCTGATTTTAAAGCATTGTATTCAGAACAAGAGACATTTTGTCTTTCCCATTATGTTTGGTTAATGGATGGAGCAATTAATAAAGGGGTTTCATCAAAAATTCTCCCGGAATTTTACAGCACAACAGCTACAATTTCCGGAAGAGTTTTAAAAAAGCTTCGAGAAGATATCGCCGCTTTTTGCGGTTCTTACGATTATAAAAACAGCGGATGTGATGTTGAAGCTGTAAAGGATAGCATTGAGCGATCGATTGAGTTTTTAACCGGAAAAACAATATAATCAGTTTTTATGTAAAAATGCTGCGCCGATGATTCCTGCATCGTTACCGAGGCTTGCAACGCAAATTTGTGTTTGTTTATCGTTATGCTTGGTGTAACGCTCCTGCTCGATAATCGTGCGCAACGGTGCAAGCAAAGTTTCGCCCTCACGGCTTACTCCTCCGCCTATGCACAAGACATCAGGTTGAAAAATATTAATTGCATTCGTTATTCCGCAAGCAAGATAACTTATAAATTTATCGACGACGGCTTTTCCCATAGAGTCGCCGTCTTTCATTGCTCTAAACGCCGTTATACCACTGACTTTATTGATATCGCCACTGCAGAGCTTAAGCATGTAAGAGAAATCAGGGCGCTCGCCGAGAATAGCTTCTTTTGTCATAGCAATAAGTCCAGTTGCCGAGGCATATGTTTCAAAGCAGCCTTTTCTACCACAGGCGCACTCTTTACCGTCAAATACTATGACCATATGTCCCATTTCCGCTCCTGCATAGTTTGAACCGCTATAAATTTTCCCGTTTATTATAATTCCGGCACCAACGCCTGTTCCTATTGTAATTGCAATTGCATTTTTTGCGCCTTTTGCCGCTCCTGCAAGATATTCTCCGTAAGCTGCAGCGTTAGCATCGTTTTCTATAATAATTTCATTGTCAAGACGTTCTTCCATCATCTTTACAATTTCCCAGTTGTGAAAGAAAAGATTTGCAGAATATTCAACCACACCTGTTTTAGGATTTACTGCTCCGGGCACACCTATTCCGATGCAATCAACCTGATCCATCGTTATTCCTGCTTTTTCCGCCGCTTTCTTCGCTACAGAAGCCATAGAATCACAAATATCTGTTTCTGGACGAGGCACAGCCGTTTTACAGTCTGCTTTTGCAAGAATTTTATAGTTATCGTCTACCACACCGGCGACTATGTTTGTTCCACCTAAGTCAATTCCTATATGATACATCATATTTCCTCTTTTCACGTTGTTATTTTTTATTATAACACACCCATTTCATTCAATAAAGAGTATTTTATATTTTTCAAAGAGTTTTTAATATTACTATTTATATATAGAATATATTGAGTTTAAATATTTAATTCATACAATATATTGTGCAAGCACAAATGTTTCACGTGAAACATTTGTGCTTCTTGTTTTAAAAATGCGTTAAAGGCCGTGCGTTATCGCACAGCCTTTAACAGGGGTCAGATAAGGAAATGGGTATGAGTGGGTAAGTCATAATCTTATTTGGGGAGCAACTCCTTGCTCATGGAAAATTACGTCATGCTGAATTTGACGTTGAGCGGTGTTTAAATGCACACGATTTCGGAATTTTCACCGTATATTCAATATAATCCTCTGTTTCTTCCTTTTTACTGTATGCATCTATACCCGAAAGCCTCATAGTATCTACCGCTTTATTTATTGTATTTAGAAAAATTCTAATATCTTTAACAACAATTGTTTTTGCTCTTCCGTCTCTTTTTTCAGCGGCCGGCGCTAGCATTTGCTCAACAAGCTGATCGGTTTGACTAACGTTTAAAGAATCTGCTATAATTTTGCTCATAATTTCTTTACGCAAATCTATATTATCTATCTTTAAAAGAGCCCTTGCATGCCGTTCTGTGAGTCCAGACTGAATTATCCAATCCTGTTCTTCATATGTAAGCTTTAAGAGACGGAGTTTATTTGCCACAGTTGATTGCTTTTTACCAAGCTGCGATGCCGCTTGTTCTTGTGTTAGACCGCATTTGTTAATGAGACGGTTTATTCCCCTTGCTTCTTCAAACATACCAAGATCGGAACGCTGAAGATTTTCAAGAAGCGCAAATACGGCTGATTCTTTATCGTTGCATTTTACTAAAATACAAGGCACTTTTATAAATCCTGCCATGACAGCTGCTCGCAAACGACGTTCTCCTGCAATTAACTCATATTCATTTTGGCTGATTCGCCGTACGGTAAGCGGCTGAAGAATTCCGTTTGCCGCAATGCTTTGAGCAAGGTTTTTTAGTTCTTCTTCATTAAAATATTGGCGGGGCTGCGTTTTATTTGGGCGAATTTGAAGAATCGGAATATCAAGCACCTTGTTTTCTTCTTTTGTTAAGAAAGCCAATTCTCCATCACCTGCTTGTCTTTATTTGTTAATGTTAGTATACACCATTCTTTTGCCAAAGTTTGTCAATGTTTAGGCTCGTTTTTTAGTTTTTTATGTCTTAACCATTGATTTTTATTGCAACTTTGTAATAAAACTTACTATTTTTTAATACAATTTAAAAAATATTTTTAAACTCAATTACAGAATATGCTATTAATATAATGATCTTACACTATATTTTGATATTAAAATTCGGCAACGCCTTAAAAATACTGCGTTGCCGAATTTGGAAGATTCAAATCAATATTACGATTATTGGGATTAATGTTATGCTTATAACGGTTTTTTTGAAATTTTTGCACCTAATCGAGGGTATTTTTGCGGTGTAGGTTCAATTTTCTTTATAATTATAACTGAACGCTCTGATTCATCTGGAAGAAGAAACTTCTCGATTCCCGTTAATTCTCCTCCAAGAAGTTTTACAGCAGTTTGTGCTTTTTGCATTTCTTCTTCGGCACCCGGCCCTTTCATTGCAATGAATGTTCCTCCAACTTTCGCATAAGGAAGAACGTATTCAGATAAAACATTCATCGGTGCCACTGCACGAGACACACAAATATTAAATTTTTCACGAAAAATATCTGAATGCCCTGATTCCTCTGCCCTGCTATGAACGATTTCAGCCTTTACTGCAAGTCTTTCGCATACTTCTTTTAAAAATATAAGCCGTTTGTTTAGGCTATCAAGCAACGTTAACTTAATATCAGGCCGAACAATTAAAAGAGGAATCCCAGGAAAGCCTGCTCCTGTTCCTACGTCAATAACTTTTGCTCCATTTGGAATGTATACATGCTTTAATATAGCAATGCTATCGATAAAATGCTTAATAATTACATCATTTTGCTCTGTAATAGCCGTTAAATTCATTTGCTTATTCCAATAAAGCAAAAGCTGATAGTATGTGTAGTAGCTCTCGACTTCTTTTTCGTTTAGCTCAATTCCGATTTCTCTTGCGTTATTTACAAGATATTCGACAAAGTCAGACATATTTTCACCCAATTCCATCATCATTCATGTTCTGCATGCTTATTTCTTTGGCTAAGCCAAATTAACAATACCGAAATATCGGCAGGGCTTACACCCGATATCCGTGAAGCTTGTCCAATATTTTGAGGTCTTACTTTATTTAGCTTTTCTTGTGCTTCTAAACGTAAGCCTTGCAGTAATTTATAATCAAAATCAATTGGAAGTTTTTTCTCTTCAAGCTTTCTCATGCGCTCGATAAGCTCAAGTTGGTTTTTAATGTACCCCTCATATTTAATTTGAATCTCAATCTGTTCAAATATATTTTGGTCAAGCTGAGGACGTGTTTTGTCAACAAGTGCTAAATCAGCATATGACAATTGCGGGCGACGAAGCAATTCAATAAGTTTTGTTGCTGTTGTTATCTCCGATGTTTCACGTGAAACATTTATTGCATTTATTTCATCTGATGGCTGAATAACAGTAGTCTTTAGGCGCACAATCTCTTTTTCAATCGCCTCTTTTTTTAATAAAAAGCTATTCCATCTGTGATCGGTAATCAAACCAATCTCACGGCCAAGCGGCGTTAAACGCATATCGGCATTGTCCTGACGCAGAATAAGACGATATTCGCTTCGAGAAGTCATCATACGGTAAGGGTCATTTGCCCCTTTTGTTACAAGATCGTCAATTAATGTACCGATATATGAGCTTGCTCTGTCAAGAATAAAAGATTCTTTCCCTTGCGACTGACGTGCGGCATTAATACCTGCCACAAGCCCTTGTGCAGCTGCTTCTTCATAGCCGGAGCTTCCGTTAAACTGACCTGCTCCGTATAATCCACGTAAGTCCTGAAATTCCAGCGTTGCAAAAAGCTGTAAAGGATCGACACAATCATATTCTATTGCATAAGCAGGCCGCATGATAACGGCATTTTCTAATCCAGGAATGGAATGATAAAAAGCAATTTGCACATCCTCGGGTAATGACGATGACATACCTTGCAAATACATTTCTTCGGTATCAAGACCGCAAGGCTCAATAAACAGCTGATGCCGTTCCTTATCGGCAAATCGAACGATCTTATCTTCAATGCTTGGACAATATCTTGGACCTACACCTTCAATTTTACCTGAATATAGCGGTGAACGGTGTATGTTTTCAAGAATAATGCGCTTTGTTTCTTCATTTGTCCAAGAGATATAACATGGTTCTGTTGCATTAGGCAGGCTATCTGTATCATAAGAAAACGGTATGGGCGGATTATCACCCGGCTGAATCTCCAACTTTGAAAAATCAATACT
>JAUZPX010000051.1 GCA_030705695.1 Bacillota bacterium | reverse complement strand
CCTTGCCAACTACCTGTGCATCTCCGAGGGTATCTTCACTTAAATCCAGTAATTTGCATTGAATGAATTCAAGGACATTGTTATCATAGCTGATAGATCCTTTAATACTTGAAAGTTTTTCTGAATCTTTTGGAGTTTGAAGTGTAAGCCGATATCCAAGAATGAAATTGTGATCAGGAGTTATCGAAGTATCTGCATCGTAATATGTCACAGGTTCAGTTGTAGCAAAACAAGTCACAGTAGGTATACATACACATGTAAGAGAAATAATCAGTAGAAAAATTAAAATGCGCATTATATTTTTTTCTTTTTTCAAAATAAACAACTCCTTATAATTTTTATAAGATAATTAACTCCAATTCTGCCATTTTCCCGTCACCCAAGCTACAATACCTCTATGCATTTCTTGGTTTCTTACTACGTTTATAGGATCCACTCTATTTAGTGTTTCCATAATAGAATATTTCCCATCTTTATAGTCCCATTTATCTCTGATACTTTTAGAGCATAAATACAAATCTGCAATACCCATTACATGACCAAATTCATGTGCACCATCAGCTTGGCAACCACTAAGATTCATTCCATAAGTCCAAAAGTCCATTTGAAATGCACTATCTGGATACCACGGAGACCATGAAGTTGTATTTCCTATTGAACCATTTTTTATCGTTAATGTACCATCACTGGTAGCCGCTCGAACTGCATTTACTTTAATGCTATTTTTGCCCGAATCATTAACTATATACGTGTGTGTAGATACATTAATGTCATATCCATAAACATTAAATTTACCTGTCCATTGCTTACTGATTCCTGAAAGTATAGAATTCACATTATATTTATTACTAGTATATGAAAAATACGCGTCAATTGTAACTGTGTTCCCTTTAATATACATTTTTGTGTTCTGCAATCCCTGTGCAGCCAAATTCTTATTACCATCCAGATTTCTCGCATGGGTTTCAAGATCCTTATCAGTATAGCCAGACGGATCAGAATTTGTAATAGGATTATTTGAGCAATACGCAAACATATTATAGTTTCCATTGGCAGAAATGTCAACTTTTACTGCTGCATCAAAATCATCTTGATTAATAAATCTTCCCGTGTTTGGATCATAATAACGTGAATTTAAATAGTATAATCCACTTTCTTTGTCATACACATAACCTTTAAATGCAAATGGACTAATCATACCAGGGTTTAAAGCTGTTAAATTAGTTGAGCCAGTAGAGTCTGTGATACTCACTTTTCCCCAAGCATCGTAAGAGTAATTTGTAACTATGGCCCCACTTTGATCGAGAATTTTTATTATATTGCCTTGAACATCTTTTACAAAGAAATAATAAAAACCTCTATAATTCATTGAGCTAACAGTACCATCTTTTCCATAGAAAAACTGAGCTAACTTACCATTAGGCATAATTAATGCGGTAAGTTTGTTATCACTATCATAGATATACTTTGTAATTGAACCGTTTACATTCTTATCATTTCGAATCCCATTTTCGCTGCTATACGTATATGAAACACTAGTAGTTCCAGATGTTAAAGTTTTTAATTCACGACCATTTTGCCAAGTAAATGTCATTCCGTCTCTATAGGTTGTTGGGTTGCCCATAGCATCATAAGATATTGATTGATTATTATAATTTGTAAGCTTGTCTTGCCAGTCAGTGTCTCCGTATGCATAATCAATCGAACTTTTTGTTGAAATAACATTTCCAGATGTATCCAAATTTTTAACAGTTACATTTTTAATGTTTCCGCCAACATCATAAGAATATACAGTTAATGTTTTATCAACAGTATTTTTAGCTGATGTTAATTGATTAAAATTATCATACGTATAAGTGATAACTGGATTTGAATTTTCACAAGTAGTTAATATATTTCCATTGTCATCATAAGTGTTAGTGTATTTTGCAATTTGACCTGATGTTTTATTATATGTTATTGATTCAACTAAATTTGAAGTAGCTTTTGAACCACTATCACCTACCCCAGCAACATAATTATATGTTGCTTGTATTGGGAATTCACTTGACCCTGAAACACCTGCTGAGAATCCTGTAGATATAGAGCTAATTCTCCCAAAATAGTCTTGTTGGTAGACAGAAGCGAATGTACCATTGTCATATGTTTCTGAATTCTGAATTGTATTATTGGAAATTGTATACGTATTTGTTGTTCCAGCAAAACAAGTAGTTGCTGTTTTTTTACTATCCTTTTCAGTGTATGTAATGTAACCATCTTTTCCATTTCCAGTAAATCGCTCGCATAACAATGTTCCATCGGTTGAGTATGTATATTCTGTAGTTACACCAGTTATTTTGTCTGTAGTCTTAACAAGCTTACCTATGTCATTATAATCGTAATGAACTCTATTCGTACTTGTTTCATCGTTAATGTCTGTTACCCTATTCTGAGAATCATAAACATATTTCATCGCTTTTCCATTACCAAATGTTATCTGATTAATTAGTCCGTTATTTGGATTCCATGTCTTACTGGAATAAGTTCGACTCCCAACTTTTTGATTTAATAAATTGCCCCATGAATCATAAGTATTAACATAATTCTGTGAATAACTAGAATTGTTTGCATTTGTTCCAGTACGAGAAATCCCAGTTAAATTAAAATTTTTATCAAATGAAAAATTATTGATAATGCTGCCATTATCCGAATTAGTTGCGCTTATATTATTGAGTTGACCCGTCTCCACACTATATGAATGATTAACAGTATTTCCTTTTGGATATTGAATTGAAGTCCAAATATCACCATATCGAGCATTGCTTATTCCATTATATGTGGTGGTTTTCCCTCTTTCATCTGTAGTGGAGGTTACAAAGCCTGACGGGTTCTTCGTTGTTTTAGTTTGCATATATGGTTGAGTTGCATCGAGTGTATCATTGCTAAAAATCATACCTGTTGTTTTTGTGATTCCGTCACTACTGGTAATTAAGTTGTATCTCGGTTTAGACTCATCAATAATAACATTTGGATCAGCAACAGGATCAGAATTATCAAAGTCTACTAGTTTAAGCATAGTATTATATATTATCATGCTATTTGAATTGTTTTTGTAATTACATATAATATCAATTGATGATATTTTTCTGCTTGAATCTTGTGGAAATACTTGGAACATATTTGATTGCTGTGAAGTATTGGATTGACTAAATGCACATGGTATGATTTCATTACCGCCATCAGAATAATTTATTCCAACTTTCATGCCCAAAAATCGTGAATCATCTAAAATTGGCACAGAGTTTGCTTTAACTGTTCCAAGAAGATCAAAAGCGACATTACTCTTATTAATGTTTATTCTTTGTGTCACATATTTATCTTTGGTATAATTTCCAGTAAAAGTGACACTACCATTTCCAGAAAAGTTGTCTGATGTATCAGTATTTGTCATGGTCCAATTTGTTGTTGAACTAAAATCAGAGTTTAATACAGCATTATATGAGTTCATGCAGCTTGCTTGCTCTAATTGCATGCAATCAAACCAGGCTGTACCTTGAGCATTATAAACACCGAAATCGACTCTTGCATATGCTGCTCCAACAGGGCCTATTCCTGTTAATGAAATTCGCTGCCAGTCATTTGTCCCCGTGAGCCCAACAGGAGAAGTGGTCGTTGCGAGGACTACTCCGCCGCCATTAAGATATTCCACTCTTAATACCGCACCGCCATTTGTAGCAGAAGCGGTAACATTGCTCGTTTTTACATAAGCTGAAAGTGTAAACGGGGTTGTAGCTGACAAACTTGTAGGAGCGATAAGATTTGTTTGGGTATACCAATTTGAAAATTGTGTTGATCCAGTGTTTGTTATTTTTAGTGAACTAGATCCCAAATATGCTGAGTTTGTATCGTATGCAAATGTTCCTGCTGCACTGCTGTCCCAAGTAGCAATGTTGTACAAACTACTGCTTTCTGCAGAGGAATCTCTCATGTAATTTTTAATGTATTTTTCAGATGATTCTGACGCTGAGATTGTATTTTGCTTACCATTGCTGTTATAGGAAGAATTTGCAACTGTACCGTCTGAATTCATTACATTAATAACTTCACCGTTTTCATCAAATATATATGTTTCAGTTTTACCATTTAAATCAGTTATTTTTGTTGTATTATCAGTACCATATGCAAATGTAAAGCTATTTCCAGAAACACCATTTATATCGACATCGTATGTCTTTGATACTCTATTTTTATTGTAATTTGTGTCAAAATAATTATAACAAACTTTTGAATTATCAGCTTTTATTGATGATGTTAATCTATTATTTGCATCATATGTAAAATTTGTTGATAAAACTGTACTGGGAGTCTGACCAGGAAAATCAATTTTCACTAAATTATTGTTACTGTCTCCAGCGTAAGAGAATTTGATTTCACAATTATCGCTTCTTGTGATTTTGGAAATCTGAGTTTTATTTGTTGTTAAATTCAAAATATACGAAATTTTAGCTGCAGTTGCGTTATTATTATCTGTAATTGTATCAAGCACTTTTTCTCCATTAGAATATGTAATATAATTATAATGGGTTATCAAATTTTGACTATCAGTCTCTTCAATTATTTTTCCACCATTTTCAGGACTTTCAAACGTTACTGAGTTATTACCACCATTTTGAGTTAATATGTAATAATTATTAGAAATTAAAATCACTTGATCAGGATTAAACTCATTTATAAAAACATTAGTTGTTCCAGTTTTTGGCTTGAAATAATCCGTTCTGCCATCATCGTTATATAAAACAAAGCTATAACCCTGTTGTATTAATATATCACTCGGGTTTTCTAAACGTTTATTAAAATTAGCGCACCAACCCCTGCCAATTCTAGCCCCTTGGTTTATTATCTGATTGCAATTTAAACTATTATAATAAAAGTTAACATCTACTGCAGAAGATTCACCTGTTTGAGAAAGTATTGGTTGAACAATTGAAAGATTACCAACATAATCATCGATACTCCCTGTACCATAATCACCACTTGCATGGCTCTCGCTAACATGTGAAGCAGCCCCAAGATAATTTTTGTATGTTAAATTAAAAATAGGACGTGAAACTTTATTTATACTTCCAAAGGCCCAAAAATCACAGCAATTGTTTATTTGTGAGCCCTCAGCGTCTGAATCAACTAATATTCCGTTATTTTGACTCCCATTATACCATGATTTCACAAGTGAGGTAATATTAAAAGCTGGATTAGTTGAAGTATTATTAATTAAAGAATAATCTAAGACTGTAGAATCATATTTTATGCTGTTCCATGTTGCATCTGCGGAAGTCCAAGTGCTAGTAATATTATGTGCCTTTAACTGCATACTTCCTGTCACTGACCCTCCTAAATCTGCTCTCTGCGTTAAATTAAGACTTGCGTTAGTAATAACATCTCCTGGATTCAAAACTGGTAATGAGTTGATTTTAAATAGAGAACGCCATTGATTCGTTGAGCTTTTTTGTCCAACTGAAGTTGAATAGTATTCGTTTTGATATACATCATTTGGGAGTAAAGAACAAATAGGAGCACTATATACTTCGTTGTCATTTATTCCCACTTGAACAGTTGGGTCAATGTTTATTGGAAAATCTCTCTTGCTATCTTTTATCCACTTGCTATCAGCTTTGACTTCGACCATTAGCTTGCTGCCTTTATTGCTTACTATCGATAAGCTAACAGCATCACTCACAACACCGTTTGCATCTGTCATCATCGGGGCTGAAATTGTATATACAGTCTTGCCTTTGCTGTCAGTTAAAACGATTGTTTTGTCATCTTTTTGTTTTGCTGTTAATTTTCCTATAAGATATTGAACTGTAAATTCGTTTTGAGCGTCTGCACTTTTTAAAATTATGTTCTCTTTAACTCCTGTTGGATTTACAACGCATTGAAGATCAACGTTATTGTAAATATCGGAGTAAAGTGTAGTCTTAGTCAAATTTATCGCTGTAAGAAATTTATCGTTTCCTTTTAAATCTTGTTGTTGTGCCGCCTGAACTTCACTTTGAACTTTATTTGCGTTTTCATAGCCCCAGGAAATTTTATCTCCACCTGAGGTGATTTTAATCATGTTATTGTCTTTTGAGGTCTCGGCTAAACGAATGTCTTTATCGCTTGATCTGTTTTTAAATTCTGTTTTAGATTGATCACCGCTATTTGCTGCTTGCCTTTGAGGTGATGTTACTAATTCAGTTTGATCTGCCGTAGACGAATTAGTAGCTGCTTCTGTAGCGGTAATGTCTGTTGCAGGAGTTGTAGCAGGCTCCGTTGCAGGAACGGTATCCGACGGATCGGTTATATCAGGTGAAGCAGAAGTTTCTGAAAGAGTATTATCATAATGCTGCCGGTTGCCGTTACTGTCTTTGTAATTTACAGGCTCGCCATACTGAGCTGCCATAAAGGTACCATCGCTCATTGCAAAATACCTTGTATTTGCTGTGTTTTTACTGGGTATTTCCGATACGATTTGTGGGTCGGAAGAAGATGTACTTTGTTGCGAAACACTTTGTGTGCTGCTTTGATCTGTGGTTGCCGATAATGACTCTGCATATGCCTGTATAGGCAGCATAAATGCCATTAGCAACATCAGAATAATAGATATATGCCCCTTCATTTTTTTGACTGATTCTTTCATTTTCATTCCCCTTTTCTTTGTTTTTCTTTTCCTCATACTTAATTAATACAAATATATCACACATAAAATTTAAACAGGAATACATTTTGTGTATCAAAATATGACAATATTGTGCAAAATTATGCAATTAAATGCTTTTTTGATTTTCTCTCTTAATTTTTTATGTTTTAGTCTTATGACTATACCTTTTTATATGTTAATGCAGTAGTCTTGTTTTCGAGATAATATTACACATAATATTGTAATATATTATTAGTTTTTAAACGTTGCGGGTGCATTGGCGTTAATTTTGAATTACTTCCTTTGTTTTTGATGTGAGCGGCTAAGCAAGTTTGAGAAGTTTAAGCATTTCAAAACAAAAAACCATCTACAATACAGGTGAAAGAAAAAAGCCTCAAATGTTAGAATTATGCAGCTTAAGCGTACAAAGGAAAACAGAGAGCTCGAAAGCTCTCTGTTTTTTCTATATGTATTACAGCCAAACAGTTACGGCAAAACCGCTTACAAAGTAAAAAATGTTTGTGTAATACCCCTTTGGTGGACCTGAAGGGAGTCGAACCCTCGACCTCTACAATGCGAATGTAGCACTCTCCCAACTGAGCTACAGGCCCATTTTATGCATATTGAAATGTTCATTTATTTTACATTATTTTTTAAGTTATTGCAATAGATTTTGATTTGTAAAATTACGATTACCGCTGCCTGTTTAATTTTAATTTGAATCTATTCATAAACTTCCTGTTTTTCCTTGACTTTAATTGTGATTTGCATTATATTTTAATGGATAATTTCTTGTATTATTTTTCCGTACTATACAATTATTGTTATATATAAAATTGCTTACAAAAAGGGATGTAAAAATGAAAAAAATCAGCATTATGCTGCCAACTTATAATGAAGAAGAAAATGTAATCCCCTTAAGCGAAGAAATTGTCTCAATATTCAATACTCAATTATCGCAGTACGATTATGAAATTTTATTTATTGATAACTGCTCAAAGGATAGCACAAGAGAAAAAATCGCTGAAATCTGTTCAAAAAATCCTAAAATCAAAGCGATTTTCAATGCAAAAAACTTTGGGCAATTCAACTCACCTTTTTACGGAATTTGCCAAACAACAGGCGACTGTACAATAGCCATGTGCTCCGATTTTCAGGAGCCGCCCTCTATGATACCAAAATTTGTGAAGGAATGGGAAAATGGCTATAAAGTCGTCATCGGCGTAAAAACCACAAGTAAAGAGAACTCTCTTGTTTATTTTCTGCGCTCATGCTATTACAAACTGATTAAGAAATTTTCAGATGTCGAGCAAATTGAGCATTTTACTGGATTCGGACTTTACGATAAATCCTTTGTCGATGTTATGCGCAATCTTGATGATTCCAAACCATTTTTAAGGGGAATCGTTGCAGAGCTTGGACCGCAACGCAAAGAAATTCCTTTTGAACAGCAAAAACGCCGTGCAGGCAAAACAAGCAACAATTGGGCTTCGCTTTACGATGCCGCAATGCTAAGTTTTACTTCATACACAAAAATAGGTATGCGTATTGCAACATTTCTAGGTTTTATCTTCTCGGGTATTAGCTTTTTAGTTGCGCTTGTTTATCTAATTTTAAAGCTTGTCTGGTGGAACAATTTTCCTCTCGGTATGGCACCAGTTCTTATAGGAGTTTTTATTTTCGGCTCATTACAGCTTTTGTTTATCGGGCTTTTGGGTGAATATATTCTTACAATAAATTCACGAATCATCAAACGTCCGCTTGTAATTGAAGAAAAACGCATTAACTTCGATTCTAAAGAGGAAACGCCATGAAAACAATTCTTGTAACAGGCGGAAGCGGTTTCATTGGCAAAAACTTGTGCCTGAAATGGGCAGAAAAGTATAATATTCTTGCTCCGAGCCACAGTGAGCTCGATTTAACTGTTCAGCAATCGGTTGATTCTTTTTTTGCTGAAAATGAAATAGATATAATCATTCACTGTGCAATAAAACCTGGGCACCGTGCCGCTTTAGACCGTGCAGGACTGTTAGATTCCGACCTGCGCATGTATTATAATCTGCGCCAGAATGCAGTGAATAACGACATTAAAATGTATGTAATTGGCTCGGGTTGTTGTTACGACATGGCACATTATATCCCGAGAATGAAAGAAAATTACCTCGGACAGCATATTCCGAAAGATGAAACAGGTTTTGCAAAATATATTACATCTTTGGATATGCTTTCTTCTAAAAATATTTATGACCTCCGTGTATTTGGAATCTTTGGTCCATATGAGGATTACTCAATCCGCTTTATCTCAAATGCAATTTGCAAAGCAATTGAGGGGCTTCCGATTACATTGAGACAAGACCGCATATTTGATTATATTTACATAGATGATTTTATAACGCTTCTTGACCAAATGATAAACACCGATTTAAAACATCACGCATACAACATTACTTCAGACAACCCAGTATCTCTTTTGCAGCTTGCAAAATGGGTAAAAGAAATATCTGGTGCCGATATTCCTATTCAAGTTGCGCAAACAGGGCTTGGTTCTGAATACAGCGGAGATAACGGCCAACTTCGGGAAGAATTCCCTGAGTTTAAGTTTCATGCTTATCAGGAAAATATTAAAAAACTGTTTGATTTTTATAATCAAAACAGGCAAGACATAGACTTTGACAAACTAATTATCGATAAATAACAGGAGACATTTAATTAATGAGCAATACAATGGTTCTGGCGGAATATGTAGCAAATTTCCTTGTAAAAAACAATATTAATCACGTTTTTTCCGTTACAGGCGGCGGAGCAATGCATTTAAACAATGCACTTGGAAAGCACCCGAATTTAAAGGTTATCTATAATCATCATGAACAAGCTTGCGCCATTGCCGCTGAAAGCTATGCAAGATACAGCGGAAAGATTGCAGCTGTCTGCGTTACAAGCGGTCCAGGTGGCACTAATGCCATAACAGGCGTTATGGGCGGATATCTTGACTCTATCCCGATGCTTGTTATTTCAGGGCAGGTACGCTACGATACAACCGTTCACTCAACAGGGCGACCAATGCGTCAGCTTGGCGATCAGGAATTCAATATCACAGGTACTGTGAAAAACATGACAAAATACGCCGTGATGATTATCGATAAGGATACAATTCGCTATCATCTGGAAAAAGCGCTTTATCTTGCGTTGCACGGACGTCCTGGTCCTTGCTGGATTGATATCCCGCTCGATATTCAAAACTCACGAATCGACCCTGATACTCTTCCCTCTTATGACCCTGCCGAGGATTCATCTGAAATTCCTCCAAAGGTTACATCAGACACTGCAAAACAAATTATTAAAAAAATAAAAGCTGCAAAACGTCCGGTTATATTTGCAGGTTCTGCAATTCGGCTTTCAGGCTCTCACAGCAAATTTATGGAGCTTATTGAAAAAATGCAAATCCCCGTTGTTACAGCATGGAACGCTCACGACGTAGTTTACGACGACCATCCTCTTTACAGCGGCCGCCCAGGATCTATGGGTACACGCGGAGGCAACTATGTTGTCCAGAACAGCGACCTTGTTATCGTATTGGGATGCAGGTTGAATATTCGGCAAATAAGCTATAACTTTAAATCGTTTGCAAACCGTTCATATAAAATAATGGTGGATATAGACATTGAAGAGCTTAATAAGCCAACCTTGCAAATTGACATGAAAATTCATGCAGATGTTGCGGATTTTATTGATGCTTTAGATACAGAACTAGGCGACAATATTATTAAATCACCTGAAAACTGGCTAGCTTATTGCAAAGAAATTAACAAGAAATATCCTGCGGCATTGCCGGAGTATTATAAGAAAAACAGCCCTGTAAATCCTTATTGTTTTATGAATTCTCTATTTCATGCGCTTCCCGAAAACACTGCGGCGATTGCTAGTAACGGCTCAGCATGTGTAATTTCGTTCCAGGCAGCATTTTTGAAAAAGGGCGGACGACTTTACACAAACTCTGGGTGCGCCTCAATGGGATATGGCTTGCCTGCCGCAATCGGTGCATGTATTTACACAGGAAAGCCTACAATCTGTCTTGAAGGCGACGGTAGCCTACAAATGAATTTACAGGAAATCCAAACAATGGTTTACCATCAGCTTCCTGTTAAACTTATTGTTCTTAACAACCGAGGCTATCACTCAATTCGCCTGTCACAAAGTAATTTTTACGGTCAGCCTCTTGTTGGAGTCGGACCTGACAGCGGAGTGGGATTTGCCCCGTTTGATAAACTTTCAGAAGCATTTTGTCTCCCCTATTACCGCATTGAAAGCCACGATAGTATGGACAAAATCATTGCTGAAATGCTTTCAAAGGAAGGTCCGTCACTTACAGAAGTAATTCTCGACACAGAACAGCCTTTTTCACCGAAAATGGCAGCAATCATGCAAGAGGACGGTACGCTTATTACACCTCCGCTTGAGAATATGTCACCTCCGCTGCCAAAAGAAGAGCACGAACAAAATATGGCTATAAGCCGTGATTAATAGGAGTATTATTATGAATAAAGTAGAACAAAGAATGCTGGAAATCCTGAAAAGACTGCGCGAAGAGCATGGTGTTTTAGCAATAAAATCTGAATTTGAAGCAGAAGGCTCACGAACAGATGAGCTTGTAATGCTTAATCAAGTTGTTTTTCGTGCAGACAGCGATATGTTTATTAAAATCGGCGGCTGCGAAGCTGTGCGTGATCTCGATCAATGCATAGTATTAGGTGCAAAGGGCGTTATGGCTCCAATGATTGAAACACCGTTTGCAATGGGCAAATTCATCGGCGCTTTAGAAAAAGTTTACGATGAAAGCACAAATGAGCTGGAAATCATTATTAATGCCGAAACAAAAACTTGCTATGAAAATTTAGACGAAATTCTTGAAGCAGGTAAAGGTGTATTGAATACAGTTGTTGTAGGACGTGTCGATTTTTCAAGTTCTTACGGTCTTACAAGAAAAGATATAAACGGTGATTTTATTTGCGAGAAAACACTCGATATTTTAAAACGTTCACGTCAACATGGCTACAAAGCAGGCTTTGGCGGCGGAATCTCTCTTGAAGCAATTCCGTTTATCGTTAAAATGTCTGAATATGCCGATAAATTTGAAACTCGCAAGGTAGTATTCCCAATGACAAGCGATGAGAAAAAACTCCGTGCAGGCATTGTTCTTGCTATGGAATTTGAAACACTTTATTTACGTAATAAATGCGATTTCTATGACCGTATGGCAAAAGAAGACGCAGAACGCTTAGTAATGCTTGAAAAAAGATTGGCTCAAGTAAACAATTAATCCAATCAAGGAGGGACGCATATGCGTGCACTTGTTACTGGCGGAAGTCGCGGAATCGGCAAAGCTGTGTGTGATTGTTTTCAAAAAAATGGCTATGACGTGATTGCTCCGACAAGAGCAGAACTTGATTTATCCGACAGAAAATCAATCGAGGCTTTTGTCAGCCGTGAAAACGACTACGATATTATAGTAAACAATGCAGGCATAAACCCTCTTTCTGAAATAGAACAAATTAATCAAACGGATCTTGACAGCATTATTCAAGTCAACTTGGTTGCACCGCTCCTTTTGCTTAAAGGACTATGCGCCCCGATGAAACAGAAAAATTACGGAAAAATCGTTAATGTTTCAAGCATATGGGGCTTGGTGTCAAAACCCGGACGAGTAATGTACAGCGCAACAAAATACGGAATCAACGGGATAACAAACGCCTTGGCAGTTGAACTTGCTCCTTATAATATCCTTGTGAATTCTGTATGTCCCGGATTTACAAACACTGAATTAACAAAACAAAACGTTCCGCCCGAAGAGGCTGTTCGTCTGTGCAAGGATATTCCGCTCGGACGATTTGCCGAACCCGAGGAAATTGCGGAACTTGTATATTTTCTTTGTTCAAAACAAAACACATATATTACTGGACAGATAATCGCTATTGACGGAGGATTCACAGCCAGATGAAAATACACTCATACGCAAAAACTTACGATGTTAATTTTTATAATGACTTTTCGTTTGTCGACGAACTTTTTGCTTTGCCTAATAAACTTGTAGTAGTCGATAAAAACGTCTATTCGCTTTATAAAGAAGAAATTTTTAGTAAACTTCCGCAAAACGAACTGTTCCTGATTGAAGCGATTGAAGAAAACAAAATAATTGAATGTGCATTGTCACTTTGCAGCCGAATGACTGAGATTCCCGCAAAGAAAAATGCAAATCTTATTTCTTTTGGCGGCGGAATTATTCAGGATATTACAT